>DAOKZK010000005.1:0-73102 GCA_035325645.1 Candidatus Macondimonas sp.
GCGAAATCACCACGAAATCACACGGGTTCGGGAGTTGTTCAGACTTTCCTTAGCAGCGTGACCTGCGCAGAAACCGAAGGTTCATTACAGATCCTCACCCTGCCGGGACCCATCTTCTCGACTTTCAACTCGCCCGAAAATCACCCGGCAGGTCAGCGTTGCGAAGCAACGTCGGCTTGAATGAATCGTTAGGTTCCACTGACGGCGGCATCAGGGATTTTATCAGAGACAAGTCGGAGGTCGATTCCGTACTCAAGTAATGCCTTGCAAGCAGAGATGACGAGATTGAACCCCTCGGTAGAATCGAGTGCCTGTGCAACCTTCTCATCATCGGTCCCCGTGAAACCTGAAGCGATGATAGAAACAAACGTTGCATCATTGCCTTTTGGTGTGAAGGTCCACTCAACAGGTGTGGGCCATTCAATGACAATTCTCTGATTCTTCTCCAACGCCGTCACTGTGACTTCCCCCGAGACGCCGTATTGGTCCCAGTACCAAGTTACTTTCTCACCGGGGGCTAGTCGCCCACTGGAACGACTAAACCAGAATTTGGTGGTCACGGTGGGATCGACGAAGGCATTGAACACTTCCTCGATGGGCCTACGGATGAGCATTGTTGCTCGCGCTACGAGTGGCTTGGTGAGTGTCATGTCAGCTCCCGGAAATCTGTGTGCGGAACCGAACGTAAATTAGACGACCCAAACCCTACCGCACCCATCCTTCCAAGTCAACGACAACGCCTTAAAGATCAATCTGTTATCCTGATCCTATCGATTTAGATAACCCAAATTTTTCCGGAAGGACAATCCTGCTCCTACCGAACCCTCCAAGCTGCTCGGCCGCATGCACGAGGCGCTGCGGGTGCGTCATTACAGCAATCGCACTGAGCAGTCTTACCTCGACTGGGCACGTCGTTACATTCGCGGCAAGCGCCATCCGGCGGAAATGCGCGGGGCTTTACGGATAAATCTGACCCACGGACCGCCCGCTCGGTCAAGCCCCGAGAAGCGCGGAGGCGCCGCTGCAGAGACAACCGATCTATCCTTGCGCGGCGACCTCGGTTGGCAGAGGGTGGCGGTCCAGAAAATCGAGGATCGCGGCGCTGAAAGCGTCGTTGTCATCCCCGGCCACCATGTGGCCCGCACCGGCGACATCGACGAACTCGGCGTGCGGCACCAGTTCGAGAAATTCCTCCACGCCCTTGGTGCTCACCACGTCGCTGCGCTGGCCGCGCACCAAGAGCGTGGGGACACGAATGGCGCGCGCCGCATCGAACAGGCCCATGTAGTCCGCCAGGGCCTGCGGATTGCGGGGCTGCAGCATCTGCGGGTCCCAATGCCAATACCAGCGCCCGTCTGCGCGCTGGCGCAGATTCTTGCGCAGACCGTCGAAGTTGACCGGGCGCTCCTGTGTCTTGCCGCGATAGCCCGCCACGGCCTCCGCCGCCTCATCCAGCGTCGCAAAGCCCTGCGGGTGCGCCTGCATGAACTGCACGATGCGGCGCACGCCGGCGCCTTCCATGCGCGGCACCACGTCCACCAGCACCAGGGCGTGCGCGAGTTCAGGATTCATGCGCCCCAGCGCGTAGAGCGCCGTCATGCCGCCCATGGAGGCGCCGACGATCACCGGGCGAGCGGTCAGGGTCTCGGCAATGCCCGCGACATCGCGCGCCAGGCGGCTCAGGGCATAGTCTCCGCTGGGCGACCAAGCGGAATCCCCGTGACCGCGCATGTCCAGCGCCAGCGCTTCCCAGCCCGCCTCGGCCAGACGCGCCGCGCTGTTGCCCCAGGCGTGCCGGGTCTGCCCGCCGCCGTGCAGCAGAATGACGCTGCCGCGCCGCGGCTCTCCCCAGCGCCCGAGATGCAGCTGCAACCCGTCGTCGGTCTCGATCACCTCGACCCGCTCCGCGGGCCGATGCTCCGGTCGTGTGCTCATCGTTCATCCTCCCTGATGAATGTCGTTCCGGCCGAAAGCGCGCCACTGCGCTTCATGCGCGCCGATGTCCCATTCGGCGGCTTCGAACGCGGCATCGTCCGTGGCCAGAAGCAACCAGGCCAGAAACTGCGCCACCTCCGCCGGGCGGCGCAATTGGCCTTCGCGGTGCAACTGCTCGAAGCGCGTAACGCCCGGGAAACGCTCGGGCGGCGTCGCGCGGATCAGCGCCTGCATCGGGGTGTCCACCACCCCCGGTCGCGCGCTGCCGATGCGGATCGCGCTGCCTGCCAGCTCTTCCCGCCAGACCTGATAGAGCATGTGCAGCGCGGCCTTGCTCATGCAGTAAGGCCCCCAGCCGGCGTAGGCATGATGCGCGGCGCCCGAGGACACGTGCAGCACGCGTCCACCGGCGAGCATCGGCAACAGCAGCTGGGTCAGAAACAGCGGGCCTTCGAGGTTGATGGCCAGATGGGCCCGCAGCGCCTCCGGACACAGATCGCGCAAAGGGCCGACGGGCGCGAGCGTGGCGGCGTTGTGCACCAGAAATCGCAGCTCGGCATCCGCCCCGAGCGCCGCGGCAACAGCCTTTCGCCCTTCTGGGCTTGCGACATCGGCCGCCAGCGGCTCGATCCGGTCCGGGAACCGGGACGCCAACGCTTGCAAGGGCTCCATCCGCCGCCCCACGGCCAGGACGTGGAAGCCGCGCCGGGCCAGTTCCTCGCACAGGGCCCGGCCGATCCCCGTGCCGCCGCCCGTCACCACCACTCGGTTTGCATCCATGCGCGCTTGCATCAACTGCGCAGCCCGGTGCCGCGCTCGAGCAGCGCGAGCGCCCAGGCGACGCCCACGCCGATGGCCAGCAGCATCATGCCGTAGGCCATGGGCAGCGAGATGTCCGAGTGTCCCAGCATGCCGTAGCGAAAGGCATTGACCATGTAGAGGATGGGGTTGAGCCGGGAGACGTCCTGCCAGAACGCGGGCAACAGATCGATGGAATAGAACACGCCGCCCAGATACGTCAGCGGCGTCAGCACGAAGGTCGGCACGATGGAAATGTCGTCGAAGGTCTTGGCGTAGAGCGCGTTGATGAACCCGGCGACGGAGAGCAGCGTCGCGGCCAGCAGCATGACGCTGAGCGTGATGAAGGGATGGGCGATGCGCAAATCGGTGAACAGGAGCGAGACGCCGGTCACCATCCCCGCCACCAGCATGCCGCGCACCACGCCGCCCGCCACGAAACCGGCCAGGATGACGTGGCTGGGCACCGGCGCGACCAAGAGCTCCTCGACGAAGCGCTGGAACTTGGCGCCGAAGAAAGAGCTCACCACGTTCGCATAGGCGCTGGTGATGACCGACATCATGATCAGCCCAGGCACGATGTAGTCGATGTAGTCGTGCCCGCCCATGGTGCCGATGCGCCGGCCGATGAGGTTGCCGAAGATGACGAAATACAGCGTCATGGTGATCGCCGGCGGCACCAGGGTCTGCGGCCAGATGCGCAGGAAGCGGCGAATTTCCTTGCGGAAGATGGTCTCGAACGCGATCGCGTGGCGGGTCAGCCGTCGCGCAGCTGCAGCCTCACTCATGCACGCACCCCCGCGTCGGCCCCGGCGTGCATCTTCGACCCCACCAGCTGCACGAACAGTTCCTCCAGCCGGTTGGCCTTGTTGCGCATGAAGCGCACGCGGATGCCGCGTCCATCGAGCCAGGCGAACATGCTGTTCAGATCCTGGTCGGCGCGCACGTCGACTTCCAAGGTATGGGCGTCTTTGAGCCGCAACGGGTAATCACCGCTGGCGGGCAGGACGTGGACCGGCTCGGCCAGTGTCAGGACGAGCGTTTCAGTCCCCAGTCGCGCGAGCAGATCGCGCATGGCGGTGTGTTCGATGATCCGGCCGTGGTCGATGATTGCGATGTTGCGGCACAACTGCTCGGCTTCCTCCAGATAGTGCGTCGTTAGGATGATGGTGACGCCCTGCGTGTTCAGCTCCTGCAGGAAGGTCCACATGCCGCGGCGCAATTCGATGTCCACGCCGGCCGTCGGCTCGTCCAGGATCAGCAGGCGCGGCTCATGGACCAACGCCCGCGCAATCATGAGCCGCCGTTTCATGCCGCCGGAGAGATTGCGCACCACATCGTTCCGCTTCTCCCACAGGCCCAGCGCTTTCAGATAACGTGCCGCATTGCGCTCGGCGGTGCGCCGGGGCACGCCGTAGTAGCCGGCCTGATTGAGCAGCACATGCTCCACGGTCTCGAACCCGTTGCAGTTGAACTCCTGCGGCACCACGCCCAGGCAGCGCTTGACCGATTCGAGATCGCCCTCGAGATCGTGGCCGAATACCCGCACTTGACCACCGGTCTTGTTCACCAATGCGCTCAAGATGCCGATCAGCGTGGACTTGCCCGCGCCGTTCGGTCCCAGCAGGGCGAAGAAGTCGCCTGCCGCCACCGTCAGGTTCACATCCTTCAGCGCCTCGACACCGCTGGCATAGGTCTTGGTCAGGTGTTCGACGATGAGGGCCGGCGCATCGGCCGGGGAAACGATGTTGCTCATCTCGTGTTACCCAAAGCGCTTTGATTCGAGGATCGATTCAGGCCGGACGGCGCGCTGGCGGCGCACGGCAATCAATTCAGCCACTACGGCCACGGCAATTTCGGCCGGCGTCCGCGCGCCCAGATCCAGCCCGGCCGGCGTCCGCACGTGCGCCCATTGATCAGGCGACAGGCCGGATTGCACCAGATCTTCCCGAACCAGCGCGGCTCGATGGCGGCTCGCGATCAGCCCGACATACGCCAATGGTCGCGCGAGCACCTGGCGCAGGATCAGGTGATCACCCTTGTGCTGGGTGGCGATCACGACGTAGTCAGCCGCCGCTGCCTCGCCGAGACGCCGATAGGCCGGATCGTCACGCACCACCGCGCTGGCGGCCGGAAACCGGGATCCCTCGGCGCGTGCGTCCAACACCGTGACCGCAAAGCCGACCAGCGCCGCCTGCGCGCACAAGGCTTCGGCCAGGGGACCATGACCCAATACCCACAGCATCGGCGGCGGCAGGATGGGATCGATGAATACGGTCATGGCGCCTCCGCAGGGCATCCCCTCCCCCAACACCTCGCTGCGCAGATCGAGCGTCAGCAATTCGCTGCGCGCGGTTCGCAGGCACTGCACGGCGTGTTCGGCAACCCGGGCCTGCGCGCAGCCGCCCCCGACCCAGCCGCTCAGCAAGTTGCCCTGATCATCGAACACCGCCTTGGCGCCGAGATCGGCCGAGACCGATCCCTCGATGGCCACGACCGTGGCCAAGGCACATGCCCGGCGATTCGTCGCCTGAGCGGTGAGCGCGCCCAGCCAACCCGTCATGCGTTAGACGCCAGGCGCCGGCACAAGGCGGCATAGTCCGCGGGGGTGTCGATGTCGCGCACGACGGCCGGGTCGTCCACGTCCCAGAACCGGGTCGCCTCCGGATGCCGCGCCAGATAGGCTGGTACAGAGTCTGCGCCCGCCTGCGCCCGAAGCGCAGCGACATGATCCGCGCCGAGGCAACGCGGATGACCCCATTGGCCCTGGTAGCGCGGAATCAGGATGGCACGCTCGTCCATTGCGCAGAATCGCTGCCACAGCTCGCAAACCAGGGTGCCGGTCAGTTCCGGCAAGTCGGCAAGCGCGATCAACACCGGCGCGGCTTGCGGCAGTGCCGCCCAAGCGCAGGCCAGTGACGAGGCCCGGCCGCGATCCGGCACAGGATTGACGACGCACTCGAAACCCCGTTCGGCCAATCGGCCGGCCAGCTCGGTATCCGTCGGTCGCATGACGGCCAAGCGACGGGACACCGGCGCGGCTTCGATCGCCCGCGCCGCCCGAAGCGCCATGGGAACGCCCTCGACAGCCAGCCAACGCTTGTCCGCGCCCTGCATGCGGACCGACCGCCCCGCAGCAAGCAAGATCGCGATGCCCGGCATGACGCTGCGTCAGTCGCTCTCCCACGGCGGCGCAACCGCGCCGTCGTCGGGGCCCTGCAACTGGGGGGGCGGCGGATTGCCGTCATAGACTTTGGCCAAGCGATTCTGCAGATAGGCATCCCGCACGAAGCTGTAGGGATCGTAGACCGTTTTCAAGGTCTGGTCGGCATCGAGCAGTCCTGCCCGCAGGTCGACCACGCCCAAACCGATCAGCGCCCACTCCAGTCGGTCGTCATCGAGGCTTTCCAGCAGATTCAACTGCCAGTCGCCGATGGCACCGATGCCGTCGCGGATCGTGGTGCCGCCATACAGCGGCACCACGATATACCAACCCTGCGGCAAGCCCCAGTACCCGAGGGTCTGACCGAAATCTTCATCGCTGGATGGCCAACCCGCCCAATCGGTCCCGAGATCGAACACGCCGAGGAAACCAAAGGTGCTGTTGATGGTGAATCGCCCCAGGTCGGTCAGCGCCCGGCCCGGTTTGGCTTGCAGCAGATTGTTCACGAAGCGGCGCGGCTCGCGCAGATTGTTGAAAAAGTTCCCGACGCCGCGGCGAACCAGGCGTGGGGTGATCCGGTCGTAAGTGTCGGCGACAGGTCGCAGCACCCACGCGTCGGCCTTTTCGTTGAAGCGATAGGTGATGCGGTTGACGCGCTCGAGTGGGTCGTTTTCGGCCGCCTCTACCGGCGGGCACAGTGCTGCGGTCGCCATCCATGCAGCGACCCCAGCGCCGACGATCATTGCGGGCCGTCTCATCATCCAACTCTCCCGGCTCAAGACGCAGAGCAAAAAAGCCGGAGTATCCTAACAGAAGGCGATCGGGCGAGCCGGCCGAGTTGGCAAGAGGCCGTCATGATCGTCATCCAGGGCGTCTTGCAGTTTGGGCACGCCTTCACTAGGCTATTGCGCATCCAGTGAGTGCTGGATCGCAAACTACCAAATGGATCTTGTTGATTCCTTTAAGGAGATTGAAATGGCCGATCGTCCCACTCCCCCTTCCGACATCACCCCGCAGGACTTCTTCGAGAAGTTCATCCCCGAGCAGATCGCTGCCCTGCCCGAAGAAAAGAAGCAGGAAGCCCGTGACAAGGCCGGCGACTTCTCGACCGTGATCGGCTTCAACATCACCGACGCCGGCGCCGCCTACTCCTTCCACATCAAGGGTGGCGACATCGAAGTCAAGCCCGGCATCGACGATGCCGAAATGACCATGGTGACCGACGAGGCCACCTGGCGCGAACTGATGATCGACCGTTCCGCCAACCCCCAGCAGCTGTTCATGTCTGGCCGCATCCAGATCGAAGGCGACATGTCCATCGCCATGCAGCTGCAGAACGTCATGCCCGAAGGCATGCTGATGTAAGAAACCGCTTTTGCGGTTGACGAAAGGCCTTGCGGGCGGTCCTCGCAGGGCCTTTTGCTTTTTGTGGAATAATGCGCGCTCGCCGAACCGCAATCGGTCCGTGTGTCTGCCCCGAACCCGCCGTCCAGGATGAGTCCATGCCCGACACCCACCGCTCCCGCCGCAGCGCCTTGGCGGCTGCCTTTGCCGACCGCATTCTGGTGATCGACGGCGCCATGGGCACCATGATCCAGCGCCACAAGCTGGAAGAAGCCCACTATCGCGGCGAGCGCTTCAAGGACTGGCCGCAGGACGTCAAGGGCAACAACGACTTGCTCGTCCTCACCCAGCCCGACATCATCCGCGACATCCATGGCCAGTATCTCGCCGCCGGCGCGGACATCATCGAAACCAACACCTTCAATTCCACGACCGTCGCGCTGCACGATTACGGCATGGAGGCACTGGCTTATGAGCTCAATGTCACCGCGGCGCGGCTGGCGCGCGAGGCTGCCGATGCCCATGCCACGCCGAACAGGCCCCGCTTCGTCGCCGGCGCCATGGGCCCGACCAACCGCACGGCCAGCATCAGCCCGGATGTCAACGACGCCGGTTTCCGCAACATCACCTTCGACGAGCTGGTCGCGGCCTATCTCGAACAGGCGCGCGGGTTGATCGCGGGCGGCGCGGACCTGCTGCTCATCGAAACCATTTTCGACACACTCAATGCCAAGGCGGCCATCTTCGCCTGCGAAACGCTTTTCGAAGAACTGGGCGAGCGCTGGCCCGTCATCCTCTCCGGCACCATCACCGACGCGTCCGGCCGCACGCTCTCCGGGCAGACGACCGAGGCCTTCTGGAACAGCATCCGGCACGCCCGGCCGCTGGCCGTCGGGCTCAACTGCGCACTCGGCGGCCGCGACATGCGGCCCTACATCGCCGAGTTGGCACGGCTGGCCGACTGCGCCGTGTCCTGCTATCCCAATGCCGGCCTGCCCAACGCCTTCGGCGAGTACGACGAGAAGCCCGAGGATACCGCCGCCATCCTGGCCGAGTTCGCCGATGCGGGCCTGGTGAATCTCGTCGGCGGCTGTTGCGGCACCACGCCCGATCACATCCGCGCCATCAGCGATGCCGTCGCCGGCAAGCCACCCCGCATCCCCGCCAAACCGGCGCCTGCCTGCCGTCTCGCGGGGCTGGAACCGTTCAACATCAGGGATGAGACGCTGTTCGTCAACGTGGGTGAGCGCACCAACGTCACGGGCTCGGCGCGCTTTCGCGAACTGATCAAGGGCGGCGACTACGGCGCGGCGCTGGCCGTGGCTCTGCAGCAGGTCGAAGCGGGCGCCCAGGTCATCGACGTCAACATGGACGAGGGCATGCTCGACGGGGTGGCGGCCATGCGCCGGTTTCTCAACCTGATCGCCGCCGAGCCGGACATCGCGCGGGTGCCCATCATGATCGATTCCTCCAAGTGGGAGGTGATCGAGGCCGGTCTGCAATGTGTGCAGGGCAAGCCCATCGTCAACTCGATCTCGCTCAAAGAGGGCGAGGAAAAGTTCATCCGCGAAGCCCGGTTGTGCCGCAAATACGGCGCGGCCGTCGTGGTCATGGCCTTCGACGAACAGGGACAGGCGGATTCTCTCGCGCGCCGGCAGGCGATCTGCGCGCGGGCCTATCGCGTTCTGGTCGAGGATGTCGGGTTTCCGGCCGAGGACATCATCTTCGATCCCAACATCTTCGCGGTGGCGACCGGCATCGCCGAGCACAACGCCTATGGCCTCGACTTCATCGAGGCCACACGGTGGATCAAGCAGCATCTGCCCGGCGCATTGATTTCGGGCGGTGTGTCGAATGTGTCTTTTTCCTTCCGCGGCAACAACGCTGTGCGCGAGGCGATCCACGCCGTCTTCCTGTATCACGCCATCCGCGCCGGCATGGACATGGGCATCGTCAACGCCGGCGCGCTGGTGCTGTACGACCAGATCGACCCGGAGCTGCGCGAGCGCATCGAGGACGTCATCCTCAACCGCCGCGAGGATGCCACCGAACGGCTGCTGGAAATCGCCGAACGCTTCCGCGGCGCGGGCCAGATCCAGGAGGCGGAGGATCAGGCCTGGCGCGGCCTGCCGGTTGACGAACGCATCACGCACGCGCTCGTCAAGGGCATCGATGCCTTCATCGAGGCCGATACCGAGGAACTGCGCGGCCAGATCGCTGCGCGCGGCGGACGGCCGATCGAGGTCATCGAAGGCCCGTTGATGGCCGGCATGAACGTCGTCGGCGACCTGTTCGGCGCGGGCAAGATGTTCCTGCCGCAGGTGGTCAAATCGGCGCGGGTGATGAAGCGGGCGGTCGCCTATCTCATCCCCTTCATCGAAGCCGAACGCCGGCCTGGGGATGCCATGCAATCCAACGGCCGCATCGTGCTGGCGACGGTCAAGGGCGACGTGCACGACATCGGCAAGAACATCGTCGGCGTGGTGCTGCAGTGCAACAACTACGAGGTCATCGATCTGGGCGTGATGGTGCCCGGCCAGAAAATCCTCGAGGTCGCCAAAGCCGAGGGTGCCGATGTGATCGGCCTCTCCGGGCTGATCACGCCGTCCCTGGATGAAATGGTGCATCTGGCGCGGGAGATGGCGCGTCAGGACTTCCAGTTGCCGCTGCTGATCGGTGGTGCCACCACCTCGCGCGCGCACACTGCTGTCAAGATCGATCCGGCCTACGCTGGCCCCGTGATCTGGGTCAAGGACGCCTCACGCTCGGTACCCGTCGTCGCCGCCCTGCTCTCGCCCGAGCAGAAACCGCAGTTGCTGCAGTCGATCACCGAGGAATACGAACAGATCCGGGCCCGACATGCGAACAAGGATCGACAGGAAAAATTCCTGCCGCTCGCCGAGGCCCGCCTGCGCCGCACGCCCGTCGATTGGTCGGCTTACCGGCCGCCGCGCCCGCGCATGTTGCTGCAGCAGGCGAAGGACGTCTGCCAGGGCCCGGCCTGCGACCACACCGCCCATGCGGCGACCCAGTTCGTGAAGGTGTTCGAGGACTATCCACTCGAGGAGTTGCGCGCACTCATCGACTGGCAGCCGTTTTTCATCAGCTGGGAACTCAAGGGCCGCTATCCCGATCTGTTGCACAACCCGGCCACGGCAGAGGCGGCCCGCCGCCTGTATGACGATGCCCAAGCCATGCTGGACCGGATCATTGCCGAACGCTGGCTGCGCGCCAGCGGCGTCATCGGCCTGTTTCCCGCCCATCAGGTCGATGACGACGACATCGTCATCTACACCGACGAAAGCCGCCGCGAGATCCGTGCCCGGCTGCATCAGCTGCGCCAGCAGGGTGAACATCGGGAGGGCGTGCCCAACCGCTCGCTGGCCGACTACATTGCCCCGCAGGACACCGGACTTGCCGACTACATCGGCGCCTTTGCCGTCACCGCGGGCCTGGGATGCGCCGAACGCGTCGCCGAGTTTCGCCGCCAGCTCGACGATTACAGCGCAATCCTGCTCGAATCCTTGGCCGACCGGCTGGCGGAAGCCTTCGCCGAGCGCCTGCACGAGCGCGTGCGCCGCGAGTTCTGGGGTTATGCCCCCGATGAACACCTCGACCATGCCGCGCTCGTCGCCGAGAAATACACCGGCATCCGTCCCGCACCGGGCTATCCGGCCTGCCCCGACCACACCGAGAAGGCGACGCTGTGGGACCTGCTGGATGTCGAACGGCGCTGCGGAATCCGGCTGACCGAAAGCTATGCCATGTGGCCCGGTGCCGCGGTGAGCGGCTGGTATTTTGCGCATCCGCAGGCGCAGTATTTCGTGCTGGGTCGCCTGAATCGCGACCAGGTGGCCGATTATGCGCGACGCAAGGGCTGGACGATGCAGGACGCAGAGAAGTGGCTCGGTCCCAATCTGGGTTACGAGCCCGAGGACTGATGCCGAGTCGCTCACGGACGACAGCTTCACAAGTATGGGTATTGTCGCCATTGTCTTGTCGGCATTGCCGACGTGGATCGACGCTCGGAGGAATCGCGATGCAACGCAATCACAGGTTCTGTTTGACGATTTTGCTGCTGGCGCTGTCGGCGCATGTCTCGGCGCAGGAGAACGATGCACCCAGGATGATGCAGCACATGTGGGACATGGCCGACAGCGATCGTGACGGACGCATCAGCAAGATGGAATTTACGGCCATGCAGGAACGTCGCTTCGCCACGCTCGATGCGAACAAGGACGGCTCTATCGATCGCACCGAGCGCGATCAGGCCCAGCAAAAGATGCGGCAACACATGAAAGGACTGATCGACGGCATCAAGAAGCCTCCGTCGGAGCCGTGACCCGCGCTGGCGGTTAGTCCCCGCGGCACGCCGCCAGCCGACCGTTTCCGGCCGGCGTGCCGCGCGGGCGTCGCTTGATCGAAGTCAACGAAGACTGAACATCTCAAGAACCCGATGTGCGCTGCCGATCTGGGGGAAGAACCGGATAAAATCCCGCTTCCCAAAGTGCACGCGCATCGTTCACCACCCTTTCGATCTTCTCGGAAATCTCCATGACCGCACCCCTGACCCCTGGTTCTCCGCGTTCCGGCCGAGATAAGCAGCGCGCCTGGTGGACCGGACCGCGCGGGTGGGCGCTGTTGCTGACGGTCGCGGCGGGCGCCTCGGCGCTCCTGCTCTGGGATCAGCAGCCGGAAGCCCAAGTCCAGGCGCGGGAGCGACCCGTGCCGGTCTCCGCCGCCACGGCCCAGACCGGCAACCTCAGCATCTACCTCGAGGGTCTGGGTACGGTCACGCCGCTGAATTCGGTCACGGTTCGCAGCCGCGTCGATGGGGAGCTGGTGGCATTGCATTTCGAGGAAGGGCAAATGGTCAAGGCGGGTACGCTGCTCGCCGAGATCGATGCCCGCCCGTTTCAGATCCAGCTCGAGCAGGCACAGGCGCAGCTGGTCCGGGATGAGGCGCTGCTGACCAACGCCCGGCAAGACCTTGCCCGTTATCAGCAGCTCTTGAAGCAAGACGCCATTGCACAACAGCAGGTTTCGACCCAGGAAGCCCTCGTACGGCAGTACGAGGCCGCCCTGCAGGGTGACCACGCCCAGGTCAACAACGCGCGACTCCAACTTGAATACACCCGCATCACCGCCCCGATTGACGGCCGGATCGGGCTGCGCAACGTCGATCGGGGCAATCTGGTCCGGGCAGGCGATCCGAATGGCTTGGCCGTCATCACGCAAACCCAGCCCATCGGCGTGCTGTTCGATATCCCCGAGGACGACCTGCCCAGGGTGCGCGAACGGCTGCGTCAAGCATCCCTGCCGGTGACCGCGTTCAACCGCGATCAGTCACGCACCCTGGGGCAGGGCCAGCTTGCCGCCGTGGACAACCGCATCAACAGCGCGACCGGCATGATCCGACTGAAAGCCCAGTTTCCGAACAGGGACGAGATGCTGTTCCCCAACCAGTTCGTCAACGCGCGGCTGTTGCTCGACACGCAACGCAATGCCTTGGTCATTCCGGACGCCGCCGTCCAGCGCGGCGCCGACGGAACCTATGTCTGGGTGATCGGCAGCGATCAGACCGTGGCTGCGCGCCCGGTGGAGACGGGCACGCGGGATCGCGGCATGACGGCGATTCGAAGCGGCTTGAAGGCGGGGGAACGCATCGTCATCGACGGTACCGAGAAGCTGTCGGAAGGCAAAGCCGTCGAGGTCATCGAGAAATCGGCACCCGCTGGCGGCAGCCGGACCCCATGAATCCATCCCGCCCCTTCATCCTCCGGCCGGTCGCGACCTCGCTCATCATGGCGGCCCTCTTGATCGCGGGGCTGCTGGGCTATCGCTTCCTGCCGCTGGCAGCCCTGCCGCAGGTGGAATACCCGACCATCCAGGTCGTGACGCTCTACCCGGGCGCGAGCCCCGAGGTCATGGTGTCCTCCGTGACGGCGCCGCTGGAGCGCCAGCTCGGACAGATGGCGGGCCTCAACCAGATGACCTCCACCAGTTCCGGCGGGGCCTCGGTCATCACCTTGCAGTTTTCGCTCGACCTGACGCTCGACATCGCCGAGCAGCAGGTTCAGGCGGCGATCAACGCGGCCAATACCTTTCTGCCCTTCGACCTGCCGAATCCGCCCGTCTACAACAAGATCAACCCGGCCGACGCGCCGATCATGACTCTTGCGCTGACGTCCCGACATCTCCCGCTGTCCGAGGTCGAGGACCTGGCGGATACGCGTCTGGCTCAGAAGCTCGCGCAGGTCAGCGGCGTGGGCCTCGTCAGTCTCAGCGGGGGACAGCGGCCAGCCATCCGCATCCAGGCCGATCCTCGTGCCCTGACGGCCTACAACCTCAGCCTCGAGGACCTTCGCAGCGCGGTGGGCGCAAACAACGTCAATCAGGCCAAGGGCAGCTTCGATGGCCCGGATCGCGCCTACACCATCGATGCCAACGACCAGTTGCTCACCGCCGAACAGTTCGCGCAGATGGTCGTCGCCTATCGCAATGGCGCGCCGGTGCGCCTGCATCAGCTGGCACGTGTGATCCGCGATGTCGAAAACACCCGTCAGGCGGCCTGGTTCGGCAAGGAACCCGCCGTTCTGGTGAACATCCAGCGCCAGCCGGGCGCCAACGTGATCGAGGTGGTGGACCGGATCAAGGAGCTGCTTCCGCGCCTGCAGGAGTCTCTGCCTGCCGCAGTGAACCTGACAGTGGTATCCGACCGCACCACCACGATACGCGCCTCGGTGCACGACGTTCAGCTCGAGCTCCTGCTGGCGGTGACGCTCGTCGTGATGGTCATCTTTCTGTTTCTGCGCAACCTCACGGCGACCATCATCCCCGGCGTCGCAGTCCCCTTGTCGCTGATTGGCACCTTCGCGTTCATGTACCTGGCGGGCTTCAGCGTCAACAACCTGACCCTAATGGCGCTCACCATCGCGGCCGGGTTTGTCGTCGACGACGCCATCGTGGTGATCGAGAACATCAGCCGCTACCTCGAAGCCGGTGACGCGCCGCTCGAAGCGGCGCTCAAGGGATCGCGCCAGATCGGCTTCACCATCATCTCCCTCACGGTCTCGTTGGTTGCGGTATTGATCCCGCTTCTGTTCATGGGCGACGTCATCGGCCGCCTGTTCCGCGAATTCGCCATGACCCTGGCCGTCTCGATCCTGATCTCGGCGGTGGTTTCGCTCACCCTCACGCCCATGATGTGCGCCCGTTTGCTGCACCAAGCGCCGGCCGGACGGCATTCCGAGCTCGCGCGCGGCCGCTTTCTGGACGAGGTGATCGCACGCTATGGCAAGTTGCTGACGCGAGTACTGGATCGCCCCAGACCCATGCAGGCCCTCGCTCTGATAACGCTGCTGTTGACCCTTGCCCTGTACGCCCTGATCCCCAAGGGCTTCCTGCCGCCGCAGGACACGGGCCTCATCCAGGGCATTTCGGAAGCGCCCCAGTCCATTTCCTTCCAGGCCATGGCCGAGCGCCAACAGTCCCTGGTTGCGGCGCTGCTCGAGGATCCCGCCGTCGCGGGCATCACCTCGTTCATCGGTGTGGACAGCGCCAACCCCACCCTCAACAGTGGGCGTTTACTGATTCAGCTCAAACCCCACGCCGAACGGGATGCAAACGCGAATGCGATCATGCGCGACCTGCAATCGCGCGTGAAAGACGTGCCGGGGATTTCGCTGTATCTGCAGCCCTTGCAGGATCTCAGCATCGGCAATCTCGTCTCGCGCACCCAATACCAGCTGACGCTGCAGGATCCCGATGCAGCCGAGTTGGCCGATTGGGTGATCCCGATCACGAACCGTCTGCAGGCGCTGCCAGCGCTCCGTGACGTCAACCACAACCTGCAGACCGGCGGCCTGCAGGCCTACCTCGCCATCGATCGCAACGCGGCTGCGCGCTACGGCATCACAACCGCCGCCATCGACAACGCGCTTTACAATGCCTTCGGCCAGCGCATCGTCTCGACGATTTTCACGCAGTCCAATCAATACCGCGTGGTGCTGGAGCTCGATCCGGAACTGCAGCGCAGTCTCCGGGCGCTGGAGCGCATCTACGTGCCGTCCCCGGCTGGCGTGCAAGTGCCGCTGAGCGCCCTGGCGCGGGTCGAAGAGCGGACCACGCCGATCCTGATTCAGCATCTGGGCCAGTTCCCGGCGGCCACGGTGTCATTCAACCTCGCCCCCGGGGCATCGCTGGGCGCGGCTGTCGCCGACATCGAAGCCGCGCTTGCGGATCTTGCGCCGCCCGCCAGCCTGCAGACGCGGTTTCAGGGCGATGCACTCGCCTTTCGCGCCTCGCTCGCCAATCAGACCTTCCTGCTGATCGCCGCCATCGTCTGCATGTACATCGTCTTGGGCATGCTCTATGAGAGCTACATCCACCCCATCACCATTCTTTCCACGCTGCCCTCGGCCGGCGTCGGCGCGCTGCTGGCACTCATGCTCACCGGCCATCCGTTGGACGTGATCGGCATCATCGGCATCGTCTTGCTGATCGGGATCGTGAAGAAAAACGCCATCATGATGGTCGACTTCGCCCTCGATGCCGAGCGCAACGGTGGCAAGTCGCCGCGGGAGGCCATCTTCGAGGCCTGCCTGCTTCGTTTCAGACCCATTCTGATGACGACAATGGCGGCCCTGCTGAGCGCGCTGCCGATGATGCTGAGCACAGGTGTCGGCGCCGAGCTGCGCCGCCCGCTCGGGCTGACCCTGGTCGGTGGGCTCATCCTGAGTCAGTTGCTGACCCTGTTCACCACACCGGTGATCTACCTGGCCTTTGCCGATCTCGCCGAGCGCTTCGTGCGCCGCGCCGGTCCACTGGCCGAGGGCAAGGCTTGAACCCCGGTGCATTTTTCATCCATCGGCCGGTCGCCACCACGCTGCTGACGCTGGCGATCACCCTCTCGGGACTGCTCGGCTTCTCGCTGATGCCCGTGGCGCCGATGCCCCAGATCGATTTCCCGACGATCGTCGTCATTGCGCGGCTGCCGGGCGCCAGTCCCGAGACCATGGCCACCACGGTGGCGACGCCGCTCGAACGCCAGCTCGGGCGCATCGCCGGCATCGAGGAGATGAGTTCGGCGAGTTCCATCGGCTTCACCCGCATCATCATCCAGTTCGACGTCAACCGGAACATCGACGGTGCTGCGCGCGACGTGCAGGCCGCCATCAATGCCGCACGCAGTCTGCTGCCCGCCAACATGCCGACCAACCCCATCTACCGCAAGGCAAATCCTGCGGATTCCCCGGTGCTGGTGATTTCTCTCACCTCCGATACCCTGACCCCAGGGCAGATGTACGATGCCGCCTCCACCGTGCTGGCGCAGAAACTCTCGCAGGTTCTGGGGGTCGGGCAGGTGGAACTGGGAGGATCCGCGCTGCCCGCCGTCCGGGTCGAACTCAACCTCGATGCGGTCAACAAGTACGGGCTCGGATTGGAACAGATCCGGCAGACTCTGGCCGGCGCGAACGCCAACCGGCCCAAAGGTTTCCTCGAGGACGGGGAAATCCGCTGGCTGATCCATGCCAACGATCAGGCCAAGACGGCCGATGCGTTCCGTGATCTGGTCATCGCTTTCGTTGAGGATTCGCCTGTCTACCTCCGGGACATCGCGGAGGTGCGGGACTCCGTCCAGGACGTGCGCAATGCCGGTACCGCCAACGGCAAGCCCGCAGTGCTGATCACCCTGCGCCGGCAACCGGGCGCAAACGTCATCGAAACCGTCGACCGCGTCAAGGCGCTGTTGCCCGAGCTGAAGGCCTCGGTTCCCGGCGGCGTCGATCTCACCGTCGAACTCGATCAGTCGGAAACGATTCGTGCCTCGCTCCATGAAGTCGAGCTGACCATCGTCATCGCCATCGTGCTGGTGCTGGGCGTGGTGCTGCTGTTCCTGCGCAACGCACGCGCCACGCTCATCCCGGCCGTCGCACTGCCGGTGTCCCTGATCGGCACCTTCGGCGCGCTGTATCTGATGGGCTACACCATCGACAACCTTTCCCTCATGGCCATCACCATCGCGACGGGATTCGTGGTGGACGACGTGATCGTGGTGCTGGAAAACATCATCCGCCATCTCGAACAGGGCAGCCCGCCGTTTCAGGCCGCGCTGGATGGCACGCGCGAGGTCAGTTTCACCGTGGTCTCCATGACCCTGTCGCTGGTTGCCGTGTTTCTGCCGATCGTGCTCATGGGGGGAATGATCGGGCGCCTGATCCAGGAATTCGGCGCAACCCTGTCGATCGCGGTATTGGTCTCCATGGTGGTGTCGCTCACTCTGACGCCCATGATGAGCGCCCGGCTCCTGCGCGCCGAAACCTTCGAGAACCCCGGCCGCCTGCATCGCTGGGTCGATCGCCGATTCGAGCGCATGGTCGCGCTTTATCGCGTCAGCCTGGACTGGGCCTTGCGCCATTCGTTTCTGACGTTGATGTCGCTGTTCGCGACCTTCGCCTTCAACATCTTCCTGTTCGTGGTCGTTCCCAAGGGACTGATGCCCCAGTACGACATCGGCAAGCTGCTCGGCTACATCAGCGGCGAACAGGCGCTGTCGTTTCAGTCGATGCAGGAGAAGCAGCAGCAGTTCACCGATATCCTGCGGGCCGATCCTGCCGTCGAGAGCGTGGTGTCCTTCATCGGCGGTGAATCCCAGGGCAACACCGGTTTCGTATTCGTGTCGCTGAAACCGCTGGACCAGCGACAGATGCCCGCACACAAGGTCATGGAGCGCCTGCGCACCCAGGTGAACGACATCCCCGGCGCCACGCTCTTTCTGCAGGGGCCGCAGGACATTCGCCCCGGCGGGCGCCCGGCCAACTCCCGTTATCAGTACACGCTGCAGAGCGACAATCTCGAAGATCTCTATCTGTGGGCCCCACGCCTCGAGGCGGCCCTCAAGGAATCGCCGCAACTGGTCGACGTCAACAACGATCTCAAGACCCGCGGCCTGCATGCCAAGGTCGTCGTCGACCGCGACGCCGCGGTACGCCTTGGCGTCGATCCGGCACGTGTCGACGCCGCGCTGTACGATGCCTTCGGGCAACGTCCGGTGTCGACCATTTACGCGGAACGCAACCAGTATTTCGTCGTGATGACCGCAGGCCCCGCCGACACGCGTGACCCGGCGAGCCTGGGAAAACTGTTCGTGCCGTCGAAAAGCGGCGCGCTGATCCCGCTCTCGACCTTCAGCCACGTCGAGACGACGACCGGCCCCATCGTCGTCAACCACCAGGGTCAGTTCGCTGCCGCAACGCTCTCGTTCGATCTGGCACCCGGCGTGTCGCTCAGCGATGCCGATCAGATCATCCGGCGCGCAATGACGCAGATCGGCTCGCCATCGTCGGTCCGCGGGGGGTTCCAGGGCGAAGCGCTCGCGTTCAAGAAATCGCTTTCCTCGGAACCCTGGTTGCTGCTGGGTGCGCTGATCACGATCTACGTCGTCTTGGGTATTCTCTACGAGAGCTTCATCCACCCGATCACGATTCTCTCGACGCTGCCCTCGGCTGGAGTCGGCGCCATCCTGGCGCTGCTGATCACAGGCGTCGAACTCAACGCCATGGCCTTGATCAGCCTTTTCCTGCTGATCGGCATCGTGAAGAAGAACGCCATCATGATGGTCGACGTCGCCATCCAGACGCAGCGCGTGTCGCGGCTGACGCCGCGAGAGGCCATTTTCGAGGCGGCCCTGATCCGGCTTCGGCCCATTCTCATGACGACGCTGGCCGCAGCCCTGGGCGCGCTGCCTCTGGCCATTGCGACGGGATATGGCGCCGACCTGCGCCGCCCGCTTGGCATTGCCATCGTCGGCGGGCTGCTGTTCAGCCAATTTCTGACGCTCTACACAACGCCAGTCGTTTACCTCTACATGGACCGACTGCAGCAATGGTTCCAGCGACACTGGGCAACCGACCGCCGTCCCATCCATGTCACCGATTGAAGGCACACGCATGGCCACGCTTTTCCAGTCCGGCTCTCCTTCATACCAATCTCGCGTGAAGGCACTGCGCTTTGGCGTGGTCACGTGTTTGACGCTGCTCAGCGCCTGCAAACTCGGACCAGAGTATGAGCGCCCGGCGCTGGAAACCCCGACGGCTTACAAGGAAGCTGGAGACTGGAAGCCTGCCGAACCGGCAGCGCATCGGGACCGCGGCGCGTGGTGGCAGATCTATGGTGATCCCAAGCTCGATGCCTTGCAGGCCGAACTGAGCCAAGGCAATCTGAACGTGCGTATCGCCGAGAGTCAGTTCCGGCAGGCTCAAGCGGTTCTGGCGGCCAACCGCGCGGCCCTTTTCCCCACGGTCGGCGGCTCCGCCGGTGCCACACGCAGCCAAATTGCGGACCCGCTGACGGGGCTCAACCGCGAGCCTGTCCAGCTTCCCGAGCAGCGCGTGGGACCCTTTGGTGCCTTGCGCGTGCGCCCGCCCCCAATACAGGCCCCCGAGATCGATTTTGATCCGCGCACCCAGTACAACGTCGGCCTCAGCAGCAGCTGGGAAATCGACCTGTGGGGACGGGTGCGGCGGCAGGTCGAAGCCAACGAAGCCAACCTCGCCGCGAGCGCGGCCGACCTCCAGTCCATGCGGCTCAGCATGCAGGCTCAACTGGCGCGCGTCTACTTTGCACTGCGCGCCAACGATACGCTTCAAGACAAGCTCAGGCAGAGCGTCGCCGCCTACGAGCGTTCACTGCAGATCGCCGAGAGCCGCTACCAAAGCGGGGTAACATCGCGAGCGGATGTCCTGCAGGCGAAGACGCAGCTGCGTTCGACCCAAGCCCAGGCTCAGGAGTTGGGAATCCAGCGTGCGCAACTGGAACATGCCCTCGCCGTGTTGCTCGGCCGGCCACCGGCCCAGTTCGATTTCCCCCCCGCGCCGCTGGCCGAACCGGTCATTCCCGTCGTCCCGACCGGGCTTCCTTCAGCGCTTTTGGAGCGCCGTCCGGACATTGCTGCGGCCGAACGCCGGGTGGCTGCGGCGAACGCCCAGATCGGGGTGGCCAAGGCCGCCTATTTTCCGAACCTGACGATATCTGCCAGCGGGGGATACCAGGGCACCAGCCTCGGCGATCTGATCAGCCTCCCCAACCGGTTCTGGTCGCTGGGTCCCCGACTGGCCTTGTCGCTGTTCGACGGTGGCCTGCGCCGGGCGCAGGTCGAGCAGGCCGAAGCGATCGTTGACGCAACGGCCGACGGTTACCGGCTGGTCGTGATCGGCGCCTTTCAGGAAGTGGAGGATCAACTCGCCGCACTGCGCATCTTGGCAGAAGAGGCCGTCACGCAGTCCGAAACCGAAGACTTTGCGCGGCAGGCGCTCGAGGTGGCGACCAATCAGTACAAGGCAGGCCTGGTCGGTTATCTCAATGTCGTCAACGCCCAGACCGTCCTGCTGGAGAGCGAGCGGACGAGCGTCACCTTGCTGAACCAGCGGCTGGCCGCCAGCGTCGATTTGATCCGTGCCCTGGGCGGTACTTGGCAGAACCCCGATCAGCCACCCATACCCTCGTCGGTCTCCGTCGCGGGAGGTGGGACCGGACACGCGGCTGTCGCCGATGCCGCCGCGCATGCAATCAGGCATTCCGCGTCGATAGACAAGGCGCCTCCAGCGCACATCGATCGATGAGGGCATCGTCGCATCTTGACAGGGCATGTCCTGAAGGCTAATTTCGAGCGATGATCATGCATCCACACGGAATCTTGCTGGCACGACTGTGAACCGGGTCACCGTTCCCGGTTCATCCTGTATTCGTGTTCCAGTGAGTTCCAGCACATGTTGAATCCTCCCCATCCTCCCCGCTTTTCCCTGTTCGGCATCCCTGGCCTCCTGCGACTGCGACGCGGCCGCCAAGCCTAGCGCGCGCCTGCCTGGCGGCCGTTTCTTTCCTGGGCGCATCCGATCGACCTCCCAGGAGTCTTTGTCATGATCAAGCAACCGCAACAGAAATACCGCGCCGTTATCGGCGTGGAATTGCCCGATCGACGCTGGCCATCGCAGCAGATCGTCCGTCCCCCCCGTTGGTGCAGCGTCGATCTGCGCGATGGCAATCAGGCCCTCATCGAGCCCATGGACAGCGCACGCAAGCGCCAGATGTTCGAGACGCTGGTCGCCATCGGCTTCAAGGAGATCGAGGTCGGCTTCCCGGCCGCCAGCCAGACCGACTTCGACTTCGTGCGCGCGCTCATCGAACAGGACCGCGTCCCGGCAGACGTCACGATCCAGGTACTGACACAGTCTCGCGAAGACCTCATCGCGCGCACCTTCGAGGCGCTGCGAGGCGCGCGCCGGGCGATCGTCCATGTCTACAATTCCACTTCCGAGGCGCAGCGTCGGCTGGTCTTTGGCAAGGACCGCGCGGGCATCCGGGAGATTGCCGAGCAGGGCGCGCGCTGGGTGGCGGCGCATGCGGCGCGCCATCCGGAAACGGAATGGGTTTTCCAGTATTCGCCCGAGAGCTTCACGGGGACCGAACTCGATTTTGCGCTCGAGGTCTGCGGCGCCGTGCTCGCGATCTGGCAACCCCGCGCCAGCCGTCCGGCGATCGTCAATCTGCCGGCGACGGTGGAGATGACGACGCCGAACGTCTACGCGGATCAGATCGAATGGATGCACCGCCAACTGCCCGACCGTGAGCACGTGCTCCTGTCGGTGCATCCGCACAACGATCGGGGCACGGCTGTGGCCGCGGCGGAACTGGCGCTGCTGGCCGGTGCCGATCGCATCGAAGGCACGCTGTTCGGCAACGGCGAGCGCACGGGCAACGTGGATATCGTGACCCTGGCGCTGAATCTCTATACGCAAGGCGTGCATCCGGGGCTCGATTTCTCGCGCATCAACGACATCGTGCGCGTCGCCGAAACCTGCAACCAGTTGCCGGTCCACCCACGTCATCCCTATGCGGGGGAACTGGTGTTCACGGCTTTTTCCGGCTCACACCAGGATGCGATCAAAAAGGGGCTGGCCGCGCGCGCGGCCGATACGGCCGAGGTTCCCGTCTGGGAAGTACCCTACCTGCCCATCGATCCGCGCGATGTCGGCCGCAGCTATGAGGCGGTGATCCGCATCAACAGCCAGTCCGGCAAGGGCGGCATCGCCCATCTGATGGCCAGCGAATTCGGACTGGACCTGCCGCGCCGGCTGCAGATCGAGTTCCGCAACGCGGTCCAGTCCGTGGCTGACGAGACCGGCAAGGAAATCACGGCCGCGGACCTGTGGACGCTGTTCGAGGCCACCTATCTCACGGTTTCGGGTGGGTACACACTGCTGGAATACGGGGAGGCGCCCCACGAGGAAAACGGCACACGGTTGCGGCGCGTGCAGGCCATCGTCCGCGATGCGGCCGGTGTCGATCAGATCGTGGCCGGCATCGGCCGCGGACCCATCGACGCGTTCATCCACGGGTTGTGCGAGAAGCACGCCGTGCCGATCGAGGTCGTCGACTACCGTGAACATGCGCTTGCGCCTGGAGCGGATGCCCGCGCTGCCAGCTACGTCGAACTGCGCATCGGCGACGAGGATCGGACGTGGCACGGCGTGGGGATCGATGAGGATGTGACGGCGGCTACGCTGCGCGCCGTGTTGAATGCCTTGGGGCGCCATCACGCCGCAACGGGCCAGATCACGAGTCCTGCGATCGCTCAGCGTCGCGCCTGACGGCCATCCGCCCGCCTGCTGCCTCACCAATGCAAGGCGCGCAGGCGGGCGGTTTTCTTGTGCTGATGGGCATTCATCCGCTGCATGATATCGCGCAAGGTTTCGATTGCCCGGCAGATGTAGGGCCCCTTGTTCAGCATCACGCACTCGGCACGCACCCCCATCGCGGCGTCGGTGATTTCCGCGCGGGTCGGCGTGCCCTTGCGAGCCAGGGATTCGAGTACCTGGGTGGCCCAGATCACGGGGACGTGAGCGGCCTCGCACAGCCACAGGATTTCTTCCTGGATCTCCGCCAGTCGCTCCGGGCCGATCTCGACGGCCAAATCGCCCCGCGCCACCATGACTCCGAGCGGACGGCGGGGCAGCGCCGTGAGCAGGATCTCGGGCAGATTGCGCACGGCTTGGGCGGTTTCGACCTTGGCCACGACCGGGATGTCCCCCGCGCCTCGCTGATCCAGCTCGGCCATGAGCCGGCTGATGTCGTCCGCGGTGCGCACGAACGAATAGCCGACGATGTCCGCTTCCCGCGCAGCCAGATCCAGCATCTGCAGATCCTCCGCCGTCAAGGACGGCAGGCTGAGCGTGCTGTCGGGAAAATTGAGGCCCTTCGCTCCGCGCACTTTCTCGCCTTCCGCACGGGCCTGTGTGATGCGCAGCACCGCGCCAGCCGGCGTCAGTGCCTCGACCAAGGCACCGATCTTGCCGTCATCGATGAACACCCGGTGCCCGACCCGAAGGTCATCGATGATCTCCGGGCAACTGAGGCCGATGCGGGCGATGTGCAGCACCTTGCCGTCCGCATCACGCCGCGCCGCTTCGCCCGGCTCATGGCTTCGGGTCAGCAGCAGTCGATCATCGGGCCGCACCACGAAGAAACCCGGATGCTCCGGGAAGGAACCAAAACAGCCGACTTGCCGATCAGCGGGCATCGCATCGGGGCCGCGCCAACTGCAGGGCATGCCCGGCTCGACAAAGGCCGTATGCCAGATGTGTCCATGCCAACGGCCGGCTGCGTCTCTTTCGACGATCTCGATCTCCCGCATGCGGCCGCGTGTGTCCCGAAAACGCAGGCGGCCGGCGGGTTTCAGTGCATTGAAGATATCCGTACTGAGGGGCAACTCACCCTTTGATGCGACCGGCGGGTTGTGGGCAGGGACAAGGATCACCTCAGCCGGCGCAACGACACGGCCGCGGAAGTCCCGCGGCGGATGGATGGCAAACACCGACGCTGCCGGCACAGCCGAGGTGCGCAACTTGGGTCCAGGCAGATCCATATAGATGCGGCAGGGACGCTGCAGATCCTCGCCGGCGCGCCGGACCTGTTCGATCATCCGGCGCCAGACGGCGGGGTCGTCATGAGCGCCATTGATGCGGGCGCAATCCATTCCGGATCGGATCATGGCGGCAACCAGTTCCGGATCATCCGCCGCCTCGGTCGGCAGCGTCACCATGATATAGACGCCCTCCCCGTCGCGATGCGTTCCAAACAGCCGGCGGGTATTTTCTGCCAGAATGGTTTCCCCTGCGACGATATCCGGACCTACTGCGGCGGTCGCCGGAGACCACTTCCCGTCGAGAACGCCGGCCAACAGCGCCAGTACGCGGTCCAGATCGTGCAGCACATGCGCTTCGGACCGGCCGAGCGACGATAGGCCCTGATTGCTGAGCCGTCGTTGCACACTGCGCAAATCGACCCGTCGAAAATGCCGGTAATGCAAAAGGTTGCGAATGCTCGCGGCGCGACGCTCGTCGGCATTGATGAGCCAGCGGGTCGCCTCGAGGTTGGCGCCCTCGACGATCCGGGCCCGGAGCACACTCAGCTCGGTACGCAGCGCCTGGAGTTCGGCTCGCTCTGCGTCCGCCGTAATGCCCGAATCGTTGCTCGACATGGAAGCGTCCTGTGGTGGGCCATGGATCACGCCTGCCAGCGTACGATAAGCAGATGACAGTTGAGCGTTACGTGAAGCGCACGCCCTGCCGCTTTGTGATACCTTCGGCCATCCCTCGATGACGAGCCTCGGTCATGGCCTTTGCCTTTCACTCACCTCGGAACACGGATCGATCTCTGTGTGAGGTCTTGCGTGAGCGCATCGAAAAAGCAGATGAACATCTGTCTGTGCCCGCGCCCCGGCGTGCGGAAGGCATTCACGAGGCTCGAAAACGATTCAAAGAGCTGAGAGCGGCTCTCCGGCTGTTTCCCGATCAAAAGCACCCTGAGGTCGCTGCCTTGGACAAGGTCTTCCGTGATGCGGGTCGGCAACTGTCCGGGACCCGCGATGCCCAGGCGCTGCTGGAATGCTGGGAAAAACTCCACGACGCCGATCCAGAGCCATTGGACACCCCATTCGGGCGGGCCTTTCATGCGGCCCTGCGCCGCAATGCCGCCGCGCAGCTCCACGAGAGCGGCACCCTTGCGGGCATACTCGGGCACCTTCGCACGACGTTGCGTGATCACCTGCACCGTTTGCCCGAGATCCACGCGGCGGACGATGGGTTCGACTACATCGAACGGGGCATCCGGCGCAGCTATCGGGCGGGCCGACGCCAGTTGCATGACACCATCCATGATGCTTCCGCCGAGCAATTTCATGAGTGGCGCAAACGGGTCAAGGATCATTGGTACCATATCCGCATGATCGCGCAGGCTTGGCCCGAGGCGCTGGAGCATCGCCAACGTCTGTTCAAGCAGCTCTCCGATCAGCTCGGGGACGATCATGATCTCGCTGTGCTGGCCGGTCAGCTCCGAGTGTGGCCGGAGCGGGCGCGCCAGGAAACGCAGCGTCAGGCATTGGTTTTGGCCATCATGCGTCGCCAAGCGTTCCTCCGCCGGGAAGCGCTGGCCTTGGGACGCCGGCTTTACGCGGAAAAACCGAGGGCGTTCACGCGGCGCATCGGGTGCTACTGGGCGCTGTGGGAGCAGGACCAGCCGTGATGCATCCGGCGCCTCACCATCGACTCTCCATTGCCGCTCGAGGGGAAGAAACATGCGAACGCTGGCCTTCTACAATCTCAAAGGTGGCGTCGGAAAGACCGCAGCTGCAGTCAATGTGGCTTGGTGCGCCGCCAAGAGCGGGCTGGCAACCTGTCTGTGGGATCTGGATCCTCAGGGAGCCGCAAGCTGGTATTTGCGGGATACTGCCGGCCTGGAGGTAAAAGCCAAGAAACTTCTCAAGGATAAAGGTGCCCTGGACAGCCAGGCCCGGTCGACCGCCTTTGCGGGACTCGATCTGATCCCTGCCGATACGACTTACCGCCATCTCGATCTGCTCTTCGAGCAAAGCGATGCGCCGCGGGAGGTGCTGGCGAAACTCGTCAAGCCCCTTGCCGAACGCTACGACCTCCTGGTGCTCGACTGTCCACCCAGCTTTTCGCGTCTTTCGGAGAACATTCTCGCGCTGTCCGACGCCGTTGCGGTGCCGCTGATTCCCACGCCGCTGTCGATGCGAGCCCTGGCTCAGGTGAGCGAATTTCTCGCCCGCAAAGGGCTGGACCGCGGCCAGCTGCTACCCTTCTTTTCCATGGTGGACAAGCGACGCCAGCTGCACCGGCAGTGGCTGGAATTTTCAACGGAAGCCCCACCGAATCTCCTCAAGACCCACGTGCCGTACGCATCGATCGTGGAGCAGATGGGACAGCGTCAAAGCCCGCTCGTCCAGTTCGCCCCCGTCAGCCCGGCGGGCCAAGCCTACCGGTCGCTGTGGGACGAACTGCGGCAGGCGCTTGGGTTATCGCGACCGGTGGATGGTCATTAGCGACGGCGGCCGATGAAACTCAGTTGCGCCGGCGTCATGAACCATTGAAGCTGGCCTCGGGAGCCCGATTCAGGTAATTGAATGCAGGCGGCCGCCGCCTTTTTGAACGGCAAGAAGGCCAGGTCGTCCGTTCCAGTAAGCATGCGCGACGCCAGCTCTCCCAGGCCCGGTTGATGGCCCACCAGGATCACGGCTTCCGACACTGACTGAAGTGTCGTGCCGAACTCTCCCGAATTGCCGTCGGGGGCCAGCCAGTCACACAGCATCAGGTCGGGGATATCCAGCCCTTCCCTGATCAACTCGGCGGTTTGTACCGTCCGCCTGAGAGGGCTCGAGCAGATTGCCGCAGGTCGCACCTTCATCACCCGATGCAACCCCGCCACGACCCGCCTCATGCGGCTGATGCCGTCATCCGTCAGGCTTCGGCCGAAATCCCCCCCGCCACGATCCGGGTGGGCTATGCCGTGTCGAACGAGGTACACGATCATGGCGCTTGGGGCCGAACGCTAGCGCTCTTCCCAGTCATCGTCAGGATCCTCATCGAGGTCCTCCAAGTCGTCGTCCTCGTCATCTTCTTCCCGGTAACGGCGGGTCTGTGTCGGGCGGTGAAAGTCGCTTTTGGGTTCTTCGACTTCGTCGACCTCGGAGTCATCCTCATCCATGAGGTCCAAATCAAGGTCATACCACTCATCGAACCCGAGGGTTCGGGTTTCGCCGTCCTCGTATTCGATCTCGATTTCGTCTGCCTGTTCATCCATCGACAGAATACGAAACCGATCATCCTGTTCCAGATCGAGATACCACTGACCCACTACGGGATCCAGTTCGTCCATGGTCTCCCCCTTTCAGAAGGGCCGGCGAACCATTCACCGACCCTCCCGTCAATGCATTATTCGGACTTCATTTCCTCGACTTTCTTGTCCAGGTCTTCGCCCAGTTTTTCGGCCTTCTCGCCCGCAGCACCGGTGGCGTCGTCAATCTGTTCGCCGACTTCTTCGGCGGGTCCCTGGAACGGCTCCTTCGCCTTGTCCATCAGTTCATCGGCCTTCTGCTCGACGTTTTCCATCGTTTGGTCGGCTTTCTGCTTGGCTTCCTCCCGGTCCTTGCGATCGCAGGCGGACAAGCCGAACACAGCCACAAGTCCGGCAATCATCAGCCAACGCAGTTTGGAAGTCTTGGTCATCAGACGTTCTCCTGATCGTGAAGTTATGGAAGCATCTCGCCAACAGCTGCCTGTCGCAGCCTCGCTCGTAGTTTGAACGAACTGCGCATCCGATTGCCACCTGTCGCCGTTTTAGCGTTTGTTCGCAGATCCTGAAACCATGGCCACCGTTGAAATCGATTATCACTTGCGATAGCATTCGGCGCAAAATCCGACGCGAAACCGAACATGACCCCCCGAGAACCGAATCGCGCCTCGCGCATCCTCCGCATTGTTCTTTCAGGACTGTTGCTGTCCTTGCTCGGACTCGCCCACGCGGCAAGCCGCGAGGAGATTTTGCCGATTCTTCAGATGGTCGATTATATCGGTGTCGACTATCCCGAATTCGTTCTCGACGGCAAGGTTCTGAACGAAGACGAGTATGCCGAGCAACTGGAATTCTCGGCCGATGTCGTTCGACGCATCGTGGCTCTGCCCGAGTCAGACGGCAAGTCCTCTTTGGTCGATCAGGCCCGTGCCCTGCAGGCGGCGGTGACCGACAAGGCTGACGGGCAGCGCATTCAGGATTTGACTGCGCAGATGACAAAAACCCTGCTTGCTCACTATCCCATCACCATCACGCCAGCCAGGACACCGGACCTCAGGCTGGGCAGTCAGCTCTACCAGATGCACTGCGCCAGCTGCCACGGCAGCGAAGGACGAGGGGACGGCCCGGCTGCAGCGGCGCTCGAGCCTGCGCCGACCGACTTTCACGAGCTGCAACGCCGCAACCAGCGCAGTCTGCTGAGCTACTACAACACTGTCACCCTCGGCGTGCCCGGCACCGCCATGGCAAGTTACAGCCAGTTGAGCGAGGCTGAACGCTGGGCACTGGTGTTCCACATCGCACAGCTGGCCCATACTCCGGCCGATCGTCAGGCTGGCGCCACGCTTTGGGCCGAAGATCGCTCCGCACGTCAGCTCATCCCGGACATGACCGCCCTTGTCCAGCTCACCCCGAATGAGCTGTCTGCCGCGGACCCGCAGCGAGCCACTGCATTGCTTGCCGGCGTGCTCGCCGACCCCGCGTTGCTTGAGCCGCGCCGCGAACAGGCGTTCGTCATGGCTCGCGAGCAGCTCGAGGTGGTCCGCAAGGCCTACGCAGGCGGTGATCGCGAGGCTGCGGGCCGCGCCGCCCTTTCGGCCTACCTCGACGGCTTCGAAATGACCGAAGCCGCGCTGGCCGCATCGGATCCCGTCCTGATGCGCCGAATCGAGGCGGACATGATGGCGCTGCGCGTCGCGGTTCGCGACGGTGAGGACGTCTCGACACTGGCGTCGCGGATCGATGCCCTGCAAGCGCTGCTGGATCAAGCCGAAGCGAAGATCGACGCGGGCCAGAGCAGTGCGGCCGCGGCCTTCAGCGGGAGCTTCCTGATCCTGTTCCGGGAAGGACTGGAAGCCATCCTCGTCCTGGCTGCAATGTTCGCCTTTCTCAAGAAATCCGGCCGCCAGGACGGACTGATCTATCTGCACGTGGGCTGGATCAGCGCGCTCCTGCTCGGATTTGCCACATGGTTTGTGGCGACCTACCTCATCGACATCAGCGGCTCCAGCCGCGAAGTCACCGAAGGTCTGACAGCCCTGCTTGCCATGGTGATTCTGATCGGTGTGGGTTTGTGGCTGCACAACAAGAGCTATGCGAACCGCTGGCAGCAGTACGTCGCAGGCCAGATGCAGGCAGCCATGAGTCGCGGTGGATTGCGGGCCATTGGCTTGGTGTCCTTCCTCGCCGTCTACCGCGAAGCCTTCGAGACGGTGCTGTTCTATCGCGCCTTGTGGAGCCAGGGACAACATCCGGCGATTCTGATGGGAATGGCCTTGGCAGCCGTTCTGCTGGCTGGCATCGCCATCGCGCTATTCCGTTTCAGCGTGCGGCTGCCCATCCGCCAGTTCTTCAGTTTCAGCGCGGCGCTCATCGCGGTGCTGGCGGTCGTCTTCGCCGGCAAGGGCATAGCTGCCTTGCAGGCGGCAGGCTGGATCGGGGTCAAGGCGGTGCCGTTCATCGATCTGCCGACCCTGGGCATCTATCCCACCGCGCAGACATTGCTGGTCCAAGCGGTGGTCGTGGCGGTGATCGTGGCAGGGGCGGCCTATAACCACTGGGCGCCCTTGCGCGCTTCCGGGCAGCAGGAAGACTAAGGCAGGCGAGCGGAGCCGCCGATCCGTGTGCGCTTTTGGTCGACACTGACCGGGCGCCCGTGACAGCGCCTGCCAAGGGCGTTCATCTGCTTCGCAGCGCCGATGCCAGCGACGTCCTTCGGGACTTCACCGGCTTTAGACGCCCGATCTGTCGGTGAGCCTTGCGTCGTCGGCAACGCCTTTTGCGATCCTTTGCTCCTCGCGCCTGAGGGAATGCTTCGACGCCAGAAGCGCTGTGGGCGCTACCTTCATGAATCGCGGCCCCGTTGCCGATAGAATCGGTACAGGAACAACATCAGGCGCCGTCCCGACGACGCGTGGTGGCAGCGCATCATCATCTGGACAGACATGAACGATATCAGTGGCTCGGAGGTGGCGCTCCCCGGCAATGGGCGAAACCGTGTCATCGCCGGCCGCATGGCTGCAGCCCTCGTGTGCGCCGTGGCGGCGGTCGGGTGGATGGCCCACGATCAAGATCAGCGTCTCGCGGATGTGCTGATGACGGTTGCGCTGGCCTGGATCGCGCTCAACCTGGCCGGTGGCGAAGTGGCGACGCCAACGAGATTCCGGCGGCTGTTCGATCGTACGCGAGACGCTGCCATCGTCGGCGTTCTCGCATGGTCGATCGATCCTGCGGCGAGCCTGTGGGCCATGCCGGCGGCATTGCATCAGGTGCCGACACTGACCCACGGCGCGGCCACAACGATCGCGGCGGCTTTCGTTTTGGCCAGCCTCTTGGCCAGGGCCCGGCGTCAGGCAGCGCTTCCCCATCCGGCGGCCCTGGCTTTTCTTGTCGTTCCCATCGGTTTCAATCTTTTGCTGCTCCTCGGCAACAGCGCGCTGCTGGCGCGCTGGGGGCAGATGCTCGCCGGAGCAGTTCTGGCGCCGGCCCACGCTGCGGCCGTGGGACGCGCATTGCTGCTCGGCGGCGTCAATCTGGCCGCCGTCTGGGGAATGGGTCTCTTGGTCGATGGCCGGGCGAGTCGGGACGTTCGTCTCTTGGCGGCCGCAGTACTCTGCGGCGGCTGGGCGGCATGGACGCCGGTGATGGCCGATTGGGGGAGCAGCGCGACACTGATCGCGTGGCATCCGCTGGCCGCCCTGACGGCGGTCGTCGCCCTGGCGGCATTGGCCCAGGCGGGCCTGTGGGCGCAGACGTTTTTCATTACGGCCTTGCTCATGCAGGGATTGCGCGATCAACGGCCACAAGCTGTGACACTCGCGCCCCAGATCCGCGAAGGCGCCACCAAAGGCGCTGTTTATGGCGCCTTGTTCATGCTGATCCTGGCAACGGCGGCACTGTTGTATCGCAATACGCTGTTCAGACACTGGCTGGAGATGGCGCCCTGGCTCGGCGGCGCCCTGCTGGGCCCGTTGCTGTTTGGCCTGGCTCGCACGCTCATCGAAAGCTTCGACGGCAGTGCGCCTTTCGTCGGACGCCTGCGCCGCAATCTTCTGGCGCCTGACAACTACGCGCGTGGCGTGGTGCTGGGCTTCGGCCTCGCCCTGCTGATCGAGCGGAATGTCATTGCCGCCTCCGCCGATCTGCGTTTTTTGAGCGGCTTCCTGGTCGGTGCGCTGGCGGGCGCGGGGGTGGACGGGCTGATGCACGGCGTCGACCGTCTGCGCGGCCGGCGACAACATTTCGACAGGCCACGCATCTATGTCTTCGCAGCGCTGTTGAGCGGCGGCGTCGGCGGCATGCTGGCCTGGTATTTCGATGCCGCCCAATTGCAGACGGTGGGCGGAAAGCTCCTGCGTTATGCGCAGATTTTCGGCCCTGCCGCCGGCCAGCCCGTTTACGATTACGTGACCTACCCCCTGTTCAGCCGCTGGGGGGCCATCAACCTCGGTACCGTATCAGGCGGCCTCAAGCAGTTCTATTGCGATTCCCTGGCCGGGGTCATCAACTGGTCGATCGCCGCCCCGCTGTTCAGCATCAACCTGATCGTTCTGAGCGCTATCTTCCAGCGCAGCCTGGAACCCTTGCGGCATCTGTTCACGCGCGATGGCCTGGCGAACGTCGTGACCCAGGCCGTGCGGGTGCAGCGCTGGGGCCTCTGGATGGCACCCATCATCCAGACCTTTCTCAAGATGGCCCCAAATCCCGCCTGGTACAACCAGGACGGCGCACTTCGCACCGGACTGGCCACGGTACAAGCCCTGCGCCTCGACGAGCCGGCCTTCCGGCAATGGAGTCTGCACACCTTTCTGGGCCTCATGACCTACGGATGGCTGCGCATCCTGATCTGGTTCGATCACATGGGGCTGCGGGTCGCGACCCTCGTCAATCTCTCCTTCATCGGGCTGGACCGGCTCGAGGCGCGGTTGTCGCGCTGGCTTGGGCATGCGGCGCCTACGCCGGTGATCCCGGAAGGCATTCGTCGTTTTGCAACCTGGGCCCCCCTGCTGCTCCCGTTCTACATTCCGCGCGGCGCAGAGTGGGATTTCGTCTGGGATGAATCCCAACGCCTTGCGACGGCACCCGGCGATGCCCTCATACCGGAAGCCCGGCTGCTACTGGGCGTCTATCTGGCTGCAGCGCTGGCAGGAGTCATCGGGCTGGTATGGATCTTCCGGCGCCTGCGTCATACCCGCGAGGCGCATGCCCCGCGGCTCGTGCAGATGAGCAGCGGCCGCCTGCAGCTCGAGATGGACGCCGATGGCAACAGTCGCGTACTGACCCATATCGGACGGGTTCCGGCGCTGGACTTCTCACGGCGTGCGGCCGACTGCGCCCTACCCCACGGGCAAACCTTCTATCTGCAGGGCCTGCAGGCGGATGGCGCATTCACCCCGCCTATCGATCTGATGCGCGATGAAGTTGGTGGGACACGACGCATCTGGCGGACTGCCGACGGCAATGTAGCGCTGACGCGGGCGCTGCCGGGCGATCTCGAGGTTCGCGTCATGGTCGAGCCCTGCACGCAGATCGAGGCCATCCGTTGGCGCATCCGCCTTGAGCAGCGCGGCGCGCAGCCGCGGCGGTTGCGGCTCACCGGCTATCTGGAGTGGGCCTTGAATCACCCGGACGCCTACCTGCGGCGGCCGGACTTCAATGCCATCCATATCGGCGTGCGCTATCTGCGCGCCCAAGCCGCCTTGCTCGCGCACAACCGCTTGCTGGGCGGCGGCAAGCCCAACCGGGATCCAGCCGGCTGCGGATTCATCACCTTCGAACCCAATCCCGCGGCACGGCTGAGCGGGTACGAGGATGACCGCAGCCGTTTTCTCGGGCGCGGCACGGCACATGCGCCCGACGCGCTCATCCATCAGAGCTTGCGTGACCCGGCCGACGAGGGACTGCTGTATCCCTTCGATCCTGCGGCCGCCCTGCAGGTGGAACTTGAACTTACCGGGGAGCCGATTGAAATCTCGTGGATCCAGGGCTGGGCCGACTCCGAATCCGCCGCGCTCACGGCGATAGAGGCGCTGCGTGGCGCGCCCGCGGAAACTGCACCGAAGCCACTCCATGCGATGCCCTCGCGCCGCATTCTCCCGCGCCCCGAGCTTGCGCTCGATGCCGGCTTCAGCGCGCACGGTCCGGGTTTCGAGATGAGTCCGGATACGCCGCGTCCCTGGACCCATGTGCTCGCCAATCGCCAAGGCTACGGCGTGCTGATCGGCAATGACGGCGCCCAGTTCTCGTTTGCCGGCAATGCCCAGCAAAACGGCCTGACGCCGTTCACGCTGGACACCATCCCCGCGCAATCCTGCGCGCAGGCGCTCTACATCACCGATGTCGAGACGGGCGCATTGCTGAGCCCCGGCTTCACGCCGCTGCGCCAGGATGCCGCGCACCGGGTACGCTTCGAGCCGGGCGAGGCCGTGCTGATGGCGGAAGCGGCCAATCTCGCGCTGACGCTCCGGGTCGTGGTCGCGCCGGATGAGCCGCTGGAAGTGCGTGTGTTGCGCGTGGAGAACCGCGCCGCCCATGCGCGGACCCTGCGGCTGACGGCCTACGCCCAGCTTGCCCTGGCCGAACTTCCTCAGGACAGCCACCGGCAGATCGCGACCGCCTTCAACGCCGCGCTGGGCGCCTGCCTGTTCAGCCGCCCCGGGCAGATCTTCCACGAAGGCACGGGTTTTCTGGCGATCGATCTGCCGGTCGAGGCGCACACTTTCAACCGGCGGGCCTTCTGGGGTGCCTGTGGCGATGCAACCCGACCCGGCATGGCGCTCACGGGCTGCGCTGAAACCGACCGATTACCCGATGCCGCAACCGTCGCTGCTCTGTGCAGTGTGTTCGAGCTCGAACCCTACGGCGCACGCGAGCTGGTGGTGCTGATGGGACAGGCCGCAAGCGCGGAGGAAGCCGAACGGCTGATCAAAGGCCACAGGGATCCGGCTGGCGGGCGCAACGCCCTTGTCCACGCGCGCATGAGCTGGACGGGCATCCTGGGACAATTGCGTGTCGAGACCGACGATCCGGACTTCGACCGGCTCGTCAACGACTGGCTCCCCTATCAGGTGCTCACGGCGCGGCTCTGGGCGCGACTCGGACCGAACCAGCGCAGCGGTGCCTTCGGCTTTCGCGATCAACTCCAGGATGTGCTGCCGCTCATCTGGACTTGGCCGGCGTTGGCCCGCGAGCAAATTCTCGCGCATGCCGCGGTCCAGTTCCGGGAAGGCGACGTGCTCAAATGGTGGCATCCGGCCGCCCGTGGCGGCATCGGCCTGGGACAACGCAGCCGTGCCAGCGATCCGCATCTCTGGCTCCCCTATGTCACGGCCCACTACGTCATGGCCAGCGGCGATTGGGCCGTGCTGGAGACCGAACTGCCCTATCTCGAAGGTCGCCCGATTCCAGAAGGTCAGCCGGACATCGCCTTCGTGCCGCGCATCTCGCGCGATGTGGACAGCCTTTATCACCATTGCCGACGCGCCATCGACCTCAGCCTCGCCCGGCGCGGCGCGCGCGGCCTGCCGCTGATCGGCGCGGGCGACTGGAACGATGGCCTCGACGAACTCGGACTCGAAGGCCGCGGGGAAAGCGGCTGGATGGCGCTCTTCCTGATCGAGGTCCTGCAACGCTTCCTGCCCTTGACCGAACGCATCGCCGGCGCTGCGGCAGCCGAGCGCGACCGCGCCGCAATCGGGCAGTTACGGGAAGCCTTGGGCCGCTGCTGGATGGGTGACCGCTTTCTGCGCGCGACCAGCGATGCGGGGGAAGTCTTTGCCCCCCTGAGCGCGCTGATGTCCGCCTGGCCCGCCATCGCGGGCGCTGCCGACTTCGCGCGGGCCGAAACCGCGTTGAATGCGGGCCTCGCCGGCCTCGAGACGCCCGACCTCATCCGGCTGCTGAACCCGGCTTTCGATGCCGACAGCCGCCCCTATCCCGGTCGTATTGCGCTCTATCCGCCCGGTGTGCGCGAAAACGGCGGCCAGTACAGCCATGGCGCCAGCTGGCTGATCGATGCGGCGCTGGCGCTGAGCGATCAAGCCGACGAGATCGGGGACCAGTCCCGTGCCGACCACTGGCGCCGGCGCGCCTGGGAGCTCTGGCGCAAGATCTCACCGCTCGACAAGGACCCGCTGCGCTATGGGTTACCGCCGTATCAGCAGGCCGCGGATGTGTACTGGGGCGCCGGCCATGACGGCCGCGGCGGCTGGACCGGTTATACCGGCGCTGCGGCGCGCATGCTTTGGACCGCCTATAGCCTGCTGGGGCTGCGCATGGAAGCCGGCAGCCTGCGCATCGACCCGGCGGCGGGAGCCCGTGCAGGCATTCCCCGTCTGCGCACGGTGCATCATCGGGGGCACCGCCATGCGCCAGACCAGCGCCGCGATGACGGTCAACAGCCGCCGCACGGCTCGACTTCCTGCACGCCCTGATCAAACGGGCCACTCGGGGATGGCATAAAAGCGGCTACGCCCCATCCAACCTGCCCTGCCACGCCGCAGGAACTTCCGCGAAGCCGTGTCGGCGGGTTGTGGGCCGCATCCCTGGGATGGGCCCCATCGCCGATCCGCTCCGCGCAGCACTGCCACCGGCCTCCTCGGGCTCACACCATGATCTGGACTTCCCGCAAGCGGTGGATCTCGTCGCGCAGCTTGGCCGCCTGCTCGAATTCCAGATCGCGCGCGTGGCGCTGCATGCGGGATTCGAGCTCGCGGATCTTCTTGTCCATCGCCGCGGGATCGGTGAGCAGACGCCGATCCTCGGGACGCAGGCGCCGGCTCTTGTCCTGCAGCTTGCGGCCGGGAATGGCGCGACCGGTCTCGAGGATGTCCTCGACGCGCTTGCGGATGCCCTGCGGGGTGATACCGTGCTCGGCATTGAAAACCTGCTGCTTGTGGCGGCGCCGGTCGGTCTCGTCGATGGCGCGGCGCATGGAATCGGTCACGTAATCGGCATACAGAATCGCGCGGCCGTTGAGGTTGCGGGCGGCGCGGCCGATGGTCTGGATCAGTGAGCGCTCCGAGCGCAGGAAACCTTCCTTGTCGGCGTCGAGCACGGCCACCAGAGACACCTCGGGCATGTCCAGCCCCTCGCGCAACAGGTTGATGCCGACCAGCACGTCGAACTCGCCCAGGCGCAGGCCGCGCACCAGCTCGACACGCTCGACGGCGTCGATGTCCGAATGCATGTAGCGCACCCGCACGTTGTGCTCGGCGAGAAAGTCGGTCAGGTCCTCGGCCATGCGCTTGGTGAGCGTGGTGATGAGCACGCGCTCCTCGGCCTCGGCGCGGATGCGGATTTCCCCCAGCACGTCGTCCACCTGGGTGCGCGCCGGGCGCACTTCCACCTGCGGATCGACGAGGCCCGTCGGCCGCACCACCTGCTCGATCACCGCGTCGCTGTGCGCGAGTTCATAGGGGCCGGGGGTTGCGGAGACGAAGATCGTCTGCGGCGCGAGGCGCTCGAACTCCTCGAAGCGCAGCGGCCGGTTGTCCAGCGCCGAAGGCAGCCGGAAGCCGTATTCGACCAGGTTTTCCTTGCGCGAGCGGTCGCCCTTGTACATGGCGCCGAGCTGGGGGATGGTCACGTGGCTCTCGTCGATCACCAAAAGGGCCCCGGCCGGCAGATAGTCGAACAGGGTCGGCGGCGGCTCGCCCGGCTTGCGGCCCGAGAGATAGCGCGAGTAGTTCTCGATCCCCGAGCAATAGCCCAGTTCCGCGATCATCTCCAGATCGAACTGGGTGCGCTGCTCGAGCCTTTGTGCCTCGAGCAGGCGGTTCTGCGCGCGCAGGGTCTCGAGACGCTGCTTGAGGTCGATGCGGATCTGGTCCACCGCGGCGAGCAGGGTGGCGCGCGGCGTGACGTAATGGGTCTTGGGGAAGATGGTGTAGCGCGACAGCGGCCGGCCCAGCTCGCCGGTGAGCGGATCGAAGCTGCGGATCGATTCGATCTCATCGTCGAACAACGCCACACGCACTGCCTCCTGCTCGGATTCGGCGGGAAAGATGTCGATCACATCACCGCGCACCCGATAGGTCCCGCGCGCGAGTTCCAGCTCGTTGCGGGTGTACTGCAGTTCGGTGAGCCGGCGCAGCAGGGCGCGCTGGTCGATGCGGTCCCCGGGCAGCAGGTGCAGCACCATGCTGAAATAGGCCTCGGGGTCGCCCAGACCGTAGATGGCCGAGACGCTGGCCACGACAATAGCGTCGCGCCGTTCCAGCATGGCCTTGGTCGCCGACAGGCGCATCTGCTCGATGTGCTCGTTGATCGAGGCGTCCTTTTCGATGTAGGTGTCGGTCGAGGCGACGTAGGCCTCGGGCTGGTAGTAGTCGTAGTAGGAAACGAAATACTCCACCGCATTGCGCGGGAAAAAGCCTTTCATCTCGCCATAGAGCTGCGCCGCCAGCGTCTTGTTCGGCGCCAGGATCAAGGTCGGGCGCTGCAGCTGCGCGATGACATGGGCGATGGTGAAGGTCTTGCCCGACCCGGTCACGCCGAGCAGGATCTGCCGCGCCAGTCCGTCCTCGAGCCCCTGCACGAGGCGCGCGATCGCACCCGGCTGATCGCCGGCCGGCGCGTAATCGGCGTGCACTTCGAATCGTTCGGTCATTGCGATGGTCCAGAGCGGTATTTAAGATGCGCGGTTGTGTCTCAGCCGGCAGAAGAGGACATCACCTTGGGCATCCGTTTGTCTCAGCGCGTTCAACGCATCAAGCCCTCCCCCACCCTGGCGGTCACCGCCCGCGCCGCGGCGCTCAAAGCCAGCGGCAAGGACGTGATCGGGCTGGGCGCCGGAGAACCGGATTTCGACACGCCGGAACACATCAAGGCAGCGGCGATGGACGCGATCCAGCGCGGCTTCACCAAGTATACGGCCGTCGACGGCACCGCCGGCCTGAAGCAGGCGATCGTCGAAAAATTCGAGCGCGACAATGCGCTGCGCTACACGCCCAAGCAGATCCTGGTCTCCTGCGGCGCCAAGCAGAGTTTCTTCAATCTCTGTCTGGCCCTGCTCGACGCCGGGGATGAGGTCATCATCCCCGCGCCCTACTGGGTGTCGTATCCGGACATGGTCCTGATCGCCGATGCCACGCCCGTCATCGTGCCCACCCCCATGGACGCCGGCTTCAAGATCACCGCCGAGCAGCTCGAAGAGGCGATCACCCCGCGCACCCGGCTGCTGGTCCTCAACAGCCCCTCCAACCCGACCGGCAAGGCCTATAGCCGCGCCGAACTGGAAGCGCTGGGCGAGGTGCTGCGGCGCCATCCCCAAGTGCTCATCGCCAGCGACGACATCTATGAAGTCATCCTGTGGACGGGCGAGCCGTTCGTCAACATCGCCATGGCCTGTCCCGATCTCGTCGAGCGCACGCTGGTCATCAACGGCGTCTCCAAGAGCCACGCCATGACTGGCTGGCGCATCGGTTATACCGCAGGCCCGGCCGAACTGATCCAGGCCATGACCAACGTGCAGTCCCAGAGCACCTCCAACCCGACCTCCATCTCGCAGGTCGCCGCCGAGGCCGCGTTGCGGGGCGATCAGTCCTGCGTGGCGGAAATGGTCAAGGCCTTCCGTCAGCGCCACGACGCCGTGGTGGCCCGGCTCAACGCACTGCCCGGCGTGCGCTGTCTGCCCTCCGACGGCACTTTCTACGCCTTCCCGGATTTTTCCGAGGTGCTGCAGCGACGCGCTGATCTCGCCGATGACATTGCGCTTGGCGAATTCCTGCTCAACGAGGCGCTGGTCGCACTGGTGCCCGGCTCGGCCTTCGGCAGCCCGGGGCACATGCGATTGTCCTACGCGACCAGCCAGACCTTGCTGGACAAAGCCCTGGACCGGCTCGGGCAGGCGCTCGGCTGACACGACTCATCCGATCGACGGGTCGCTGGCCGGCGAGCCGGCCCGTCGGTCGGCAAACCCCCTTGGGAAATGGGATGCAGAGCTTGTCACGTCTCGGGCGACTGCCTACCATGAAGCCATGATTGAAGGGCGCTATCTCCAGCATCACCTGCTGATCGCCATGCCGGGCATGAGCGATCGCAATTTTTCCCACACCGTCACCTATTTGTGCGAGCACAATGCCGACGGCGCCCTCGGCATCGTCATCAACCGGCCCAGCGATTTGCGGCTCTCCCAGCTCATGGAGCAGATGCAACTCCCGGGCCCTGAAAAACCCGAATGGGACAGCATCGTCTATCAGGGCGGGCCCGTGAGCGAGGAGCGCGGCTTCGTGCTGCACGAGGATCCGGGGCCTTGGGAGTCCAGCCTGTTCGTGTCCGAGCACATGCACGTCACGACCTCCCGCGATATCCTGATGGCCATCGCTCAAGGGTGTGGCCCTTCGCGCTACCTCCTGGCCCTGGGCTATGCCGGCTGGACCGCAGGGCAGTTGGAACAGGAAATGCGCGACAACGCCTGGCTCGCCGTGCCCGCCGACGGGCGTATCGTCTTCGATCTGCCGGCACCGGAACGGCTCGCGGCAGCCATCGGCTTGCTGGGCGTCGATTGGCGGCAGATCGGCAGCGAAGCGGGCCATGCGTGAGCATGGCCGCAACCCCTGAATATCGCACGTTGATGGGCTTCGATTACGGTGCCCGCCGGGTCGGTATCGCAGTCGGCCAGACGGTAACCGGTAGCGCCTCGCCGCTGACCATTCTGCAGCAGCCTGCCTCGGCCGAATTCTGGCGCCAGCTCGATCGGCTCATGGCCGAATGGCGACCCGATGCCTTGATCGTCGGTCAGCCCTTGCACGCCGACGGCAGCAGCGGCGCGATCACGCAGGCCGCAGCGGCTTTCGGCGTGCAACTGGGCGAGCGCTATCATTTGCCCGTGATCGGCGTCGATGAACGCCTCACCTCCTGGGAGGCGGACCAAGTGGCGCGCGAAGTGCCCGCCTCGCGTCGGGATGCCGTCGCCGCCAGCCTGATTTTGATGACCTATCTGGAAGGACGATCCGCATGATCCTGTGGGACACACCGCGGGTGCACGCCCATATCGATGCGCTGGCCAATGCCATCGCCGCCCGCTATGCCGCGGCAAACGAACCGCCCCTGCTGGTGGGCATCCATACGGGCGGCGCCTGGCTGGCCCAGGCTCTGCACCGCCAGTTGCAGGATACCCTTCGCCTCGACGAGCCTGCGGGCACGGTGGATGTGAGCTTCTACCGCGACGATCTGGCGCGCAGCGGCGTGCCGGCGCAGGCCCGGCCGTCGCAGGTCTCGACCTCGGTCGATGGCCGAGAGATCGTGCTCGTGGATGACGTGCTCTACACGGGCCGCACCGTCCGGGCCGCGATGAACGAACTGTTCGATTACGGCCGCCCCGCGGCCATCCGTCTGGCCGTACTGGTCACTCGCAACGGCCGTCAACTCCCCATTGCGCCGGACTTCCCGGCCGAAATGCTCTCGCTAGAAGTCGGGGAACGCATTAAACTCGCCGGGCCCGATCCGCTGCAACTGCACCTGCTCCGGAGTCCTCCGCCCGCCCATGATGCGACCAACCGCGCCTGATGATGCCCCGCCGCTGCGCCATCTGCTGACCACCGATGGCCTGAGCCGTCCGCAGATCGTTTCCATCCTCGATCTGGCCGAATCCTTCCTGCCGGTCGGGGAGCGCGCAGTCAAGAAGGTGCCCCTGCTGCGCGGCAAAACGGTCGTGAACCTGTTCTTCGAGCCCAGCACGCGCACGCGCATGACCTTCGAACTGGCCGCCAAGCGCCTGTCGGCCGACGTGCTGAACCTCGAGGTCGGCACCTCCTCCACCCGCAAGGGTGAAACCCTGCTCGACACGCTGCAGAACCTCGAAGCCATGCAGATGGACATGCTGGTCGTGCGCCATGCCGAGAGCGGCGCCGCGGATTTTTTTGCCCGTCATGCCGCCCCGCACGTCAGCGTGCTCAACGCCGGCGACGGCCGTCACGCCCATCCGACGCAAGCCTTGCTGGACATGTTCACCATACGGCGGCACAAGCGCGATTTCACCGAGCTCTCCGTGGCCATCGTTGGTGACGTCGCGCACTCGCGAGTGGCCCGTTCGCAGATCCATGCCTTGCGCATCCTGGGCGTCCCGGACATCCGCGTGGTCGCGCCGCGCACCCTGCTGCCCACCGCCATCGAAAGCCTCGGTGTCCGGGTCTTCGCAAGACTCGAGCCCGCCCTGCAGGGCTGCGATGTCGTGATCGCCTTGCGCTTGCAGCGTGAACGCATGCAGGGCACACAATTGCCGAGTGAAAACGAATACTTCCGTCATTACGGCCTGGACCCGGCACGGCTCACCCTGGCGCGACCCGATGCCATCGTGATGCACCCCGGCCCTATCAACCGCAACGTCGAAATCGCCTCGGCGGTGGCCGACGGGCCGCAGTCGGTGATCCTGGAGCAAGTGACCAACGGCATCGCCGTGCGCATGGCGGTCATGGCGCAAGTGCTGGGGCGGGCGCCGGCCCGGGGGGGCGCATGAGCGCATTGACCATCACCGGGGGCCGCATCATCGATCCTGCCAACGGCGTGGATACCCACCAGGATCTGCATCTGCTGGATGGACGCGTGCTGGCCTTGGGATCGGCGCCGGAGGGCTTCGTACCGGAACAGCGGCTCGACGTGGGCGGGCAATGGGTTCTGCCGGGGCTGATCGATCTGTGCGCCCGCCCCATCCCCGACCTGCCGCGAGAGCTGCGCGCCGCAGCGGCGGCGGGCATCACCAGCCTGTGTGTGCCACCCGACATCGGTCCCTGTATCGACACGCCGGCAGTGGCCGAGCGCCTGCTCGAACAGGCCCGGCGCGCGGGCAGTACGCGAGTGCACCCCATCGGCGCACTCACCCGCGCGCTCGCCGGCGAACAACTCGCCGAGCTGGCCGCGTTGCAGGAAGCCGGCTGCGTGGCCGTGAGTCCCGGCGCCGAGACCATCGCCGACAGCCGCACCCTGCGTCAGGCGCTTGCCTACGCCGCGAGCCATGATCTCTTGGTGATGCTCTCTCCGCGCGATCCCTGGCTGCACCGCCACGGCTGCGCGCATGAAGGCGCCACGAGCACCCGCCTTGGCTTGCCCGCCATTCCCGGCATCGCCGAATCCATCGGGCTGGCCCGCGATGTGGCGCTGGTGGAACTCACGGGCGTCCGCGCCCACTTCTGCCGCATCTCCAGTGCCCTGTCCCTCCCCCTGCTGCAGCAGGCCCGCGCGCGCGGCCTGCCGGTGACGGCCGATGTCGCCGTCCATCATCTACACCTCTGCGACACCGATGTCGCCGCGTTCGATACCTCGTGCCGGGTGGATCCGCCGCTGCGCGGCGCCGCCGATCGTGACGGCCTGTGTGCAGCGATCGACCAACGCACGATCGATGCCGTCTGCAGCGATCATCACCCCCTTGGCGCGGACGCCAAACGCATGCCCTTCCCGCAGGCCGCGCCTGGCATGGCGGGCCTGGAAACCCTGCTGCCGCTCAGTCTCGCGGCGGTCCGGGACGGCCGGATGTCGCTCGAACGGGCCATTGCCAGTCTCACCATCGGACCTGCGCAGATTCTGGGTTTGCCGCTGGGCACGCTTGCGCCCGGGGCGGCTGCCGATCTGTGCATCGTCGATCCCGAGCAGCGCTGGATTCCCGACACCACGACGCTGGTCAGCGGCGGCCACAACACCCCGTTCCTGGGCCGTACCCTGCGCGGGCGGGTCACCCATACCCTGCTCGCGGGCCGGATCGTCCATCGGCTCGACGCAGACACGAGGCAGGCGCCATGACGGCATCCCATCGCGGCACCATCTTCGTGGAAGAGGCGCGCATCCTCGCGCATCACTCGCCCGCCGCCGAGCAATGGCTGCTCACGCTGGAGGCGCCCGAGTGCGCGCGCCGCGCCCTGCCGGGCCAGTTCGTGCATCTGCAATGCGACCCCGCCTTGCCCATGCGCCGCCCGCTGTCGCTGCTGCGTGTGAACCGCGATCAAGGCTGGGTCGAGATGCTCTACAAGGTGGTCGGGCACGGCACCCGTTTGCTCACGCAGCGCGCCGTCGGCCAGACCTTGAGCCTGATGGGCCCCATCGGCCAGCCCTTCCGGCCCGATCCCGAGCGCCGCCACGTGCTGCTGCTGGGTGGCGGCGTCGGCATGCCGCCCATGATCTTCCTCGCCGATCACCTGCGCCGAGAGACCGGCTGGCGGCCTGTGGCGTTTCTGGGCTCCGAGTTACCCTTCCCGTTTCCGACCCGACCCTCGCGACTGCTCATCCCCGGCCTGCCGCCCGACGCCATCGGCACCCTGAGCCTGCTCGAGGATTGGGGGATTCCCTGCCGGCTAAGCAGCGCGCAGGGCCAGCCCGGCTGCCATGCGGGCTACGTCACGGATCTCGCGCGGCACTACCTCGAAACCCTCGACGCGCCGGAACGCCGACACGTGGCGATCCATGCCTGCGGGCCCGACGCCATGCTGCGCGCCGTGGCGCAGCTGGCGCGCGCGTTCGACCTGCCGGCGCAGGTATCGCTGGAGGAATACATGGCCTGCGCAGTGGGCGGCTGCGCCGGCTGCGTGGTGCCCGTGCACACGCCGCAGGGCGTGGCCATGAAGCGCGTCTGCGTCGATGGTCCCGTCTTCCCCGCCGAGGCCGTGTATCCGGCTTGATCAGAAAGCCCCTTCCCAGCATGGCGCGGGCGCAACACCGCAGATGAGTGAACGGCTAGAACTTCCCAGTCGTCTTCGTAAACGATGGCAGTGCAATCAAGCCCGGCATATCCGTGGCCATCAAGAAGCTGCATCCACTGGGATCCTGCGCGCCAGCGCTTCCCCGAGAGGATCCGCCGCCATACAGAAAGGCTTAACATTCATCAGCCCCGCTGGACGGGAGCGATCACAAAGTCGGCTCGATCAGCGTTTTAAAGAAAAACGGCTACACCAACGACCTACTTGACTTGGGAGATAAAAAACATGAGCAACCTGAAATCATATGCCTTGCTTCCGGCGTTGGCGCTGGCCGGCATGGTCGCCGCGCCGGCCGCGATGGCCACGGAGACGGCCGGCCTGTTCGGCGTGGGCCTGAGCAAAACGCTGGGCGAAGACGACCGCGATGACAAGGTGGCCTTGAGCGGCCGTTACTGGCTCAGCGAACAAACCGGCGTGCAGGGCACGCTTTATTATCGGAGTGACGATGCGGAAGTGTGGTATGAAGCCACGACCTATGAGCTTGCCGTGAAAGGAATCTTCGCACCGATCATGCGCGAGCACGGCAGGTTCATGCTTTCTCTGGAAGCCGGCTACGCCAATGTCGACCTGGAATACAACGGCAAACACGGCAAGGAGGATTGGAGCGCCGATGGCTGGTTCGTCTATCCCGCCATCGGCGCCGAGTTCATGCTGAGCAGCCTGCCGCAGCTGGGTTTGAATATCGAGATCGGCTACAAGTACACGAAGTTCGACCGCACCATCGAATATGACGATAACTCGCTCACCTACAGCGATTCCGACACCGAAAACCAAGGCGTGGTAGGCGCGGTGGGTGTGATCTACTACTTCTGATTCTGAGCGCGGCCCATGCCACACGGCGTTCACGGACAGGGCTCGGGGGGCTTCTCTTTGAACGCCGCGACGCCACAGGCCCGTGATGCCGATGCGGAACTTGCGGTGGACGGGTCAATGAAAATCCACATTGGCCACGACGGGCTGGTTTACTCGCTCGAGAGCGGCAGAGCACGCAGCCGGATTCACTAAACCGCAGTCACTGCGCCCAAGCTCTGAGTCGGCTGAACGGCAAGCATCGACACGAACCACCGTCCATCAGCCGCACGAAAGCCGGCGCAAGGCATCGCCGAGCCCGGAGATCCGGTGCTGGCGGCGCGCCAGGGCCGGCGCCCAGCCCTCGGCCGCGCCGACGATGTGCAGACGCCGGCGCGCGCGGGTGATGCCGGTATAGAGCAGGTTGCGGGTCAACAGGGGCGAATCCTCCTCCGGCAACACCAGCAGAACATCGTCGAATTCCGATCCCTGGGTCTTGTGGATCGTCATGGCAAACGCCGTTTCCCAAGCGCCCAATCGGGCCGGAGAGACGGCATGCACGGCGCCGTCGCCGCGCCGGAAGACCGCCTGCAGGCGCCCCTTGCGGTCCGGCAGCACGAGCCCGACATCCCCATTGGCCAGTCGCGCGCCAGGATCGTTGCGCGTCACCAGCACCGGCCGGCCCGCCGTCCACAGCCCCTCGCCGCGCAGCGCCCCGCGACGACGCAACGCCGCCTCGATGCGCGCGTTGAGCCCCTCGACGCCCAGCGGTCCGGCGCGGGGCGCGCACAACACGCGAAACTGCTCGAAGCAGGCTAATACCTCCTCCACGGGCGCCCCGCGCGTCAGCGCCTCGAGATAAGACGCATAACCTGCCCGCGCACGTGCGATCAGCTCCGCCTCCGGACCGGCGGTGACCTCCGGCTGCCCTTCCCCCGCCACGAGTCGCTGAGCGCGCGCGGCATCGCCGGCGTTGACGGCCGCCGCCAGCGCCGCAAGGCCGGGGCTGTCACCGAAGCGGTGGTTATGGGTGAGGTGGACGCGATGATCGCGCAGCGGATTGCCGCCCGGCGCTGCCGCGGCCGGGATCGCCCTACCCGTCCATGCACTGAGCCGTGCGGCCTGCTCCGCCGAAAACCCCGTCGCGTCCTCGCACAGATCGCCCAGCACGGCGCCGGCCCCGACCGAGGCGAGCTGATCCGGATCGCCGAGCAGGATGAGCCGCGCGGTCTCCGGGAGCGCTTCGACGAGCCGTGTCATCAGCGCCAGATCGACCATCGAGGCCTCATCGAGCACCAGCACATCGACCGGCAGCGGATGGGCCGCGTGAAAGCGCGGCAGGTGGCTGGCGCCCGGACGGATGCCGAGCAGCCGATGCAGCGTGGTGGCCTGGACCGGCAGGTCGAGGCGCCAATCTTCCGGCAGCCGTGCCAAGGCGGCTCCCAGCGCCTCCTGCATCCGCGCCGCCGCCTTGCCCGTCGGCGCCGCGAGGGCTATGCGCTGATCCGGCTCGACGTGCAACAGCAGCGCCAGCATCCGCGCCAGCGACGTCGTCTTGCCCGTGCCCGGCCCGCCGGTGAGCAGCGTGATACGCCCCGTGGCGGCGAGCACGGCGGCGAGCGCCTGCAGCGAACCGGCGGTCGCACTGTCCGGAAACAGGGCGCGCAGGGCGCGCTGCACGGGTTCCCGGTCGGCGATCGGCGCCCACCCGACCCGTGCGCACAACGCGCGCGCCAGCCGCTGTTCGAGATCCCAGTAGCGATAGCCGTACAGGCGCCCGGCCTCATCCAGGATCAAGGGCCGGATCTGCCCGGGCGCGCCCACGGGGCTGGCCTCACGCAGCAATGCGCGCCACCCCGCCTCATCCGCGGGCAATGCGAACTCGGGCAAGGACGCCGCGCGGGCTTGCTCGACGAGCCCCGTGAGGTCGAGGCAAACCGCGCCACGCTGGATCTGCCGGCTGAGCGAGGCGATCGCCCACAGCGCGGCGGGCGCCAATGCGGCGTCCTGACGCGCGAACAGGCCCGCCAATTGCAGATCGAACTCATCGTATCCGCCTGCGGCGCGCAGGCTGCACAATGCGGCGGCCTGGATCGGGGTCATGGCGCGTCCTCGCCCGCCAGAGCGGCGCTGACGGCGTTCAGAAGATCGGGCGGCGGCAGGATGTGCAGTACGCCACGGCCCGGGGCATCCGGAGCCATGCCCCGCAAGAACAGGTAATACACCCCGCCGAAATGATGCGCCGGATCGTAGCCCGGCAGACGCGCTTGCAGGTGGCGGTGCAGGGCCGCGGCGTAGATCAGCGCCTGGGCCGTATAACTGCCTCCCGCCATGGCCGATGCGAGCGCCTCGGCCGTGTAGTCGATCGCGCGGGGACCCAGCCAGTTGCTCTTGTAGTCGGCCAGGTAAAACCGCCCTTCATGCGCAAAAACCAGATCGATCACACCACGCAAGGCGCCCTCGAGCGGGGTCGATCCGACCGCCGATCGGACCGTCCACAGCGGATCGATTTGCCGGATGAGCGCTTCCAGCGAGGCGCGGCGCAGGCCATCAAGCGGCATGGCGAAGGCCATCTCCCGCACCTGATCGGCCGCGGCGATGTCGCGCAGCCGCAAGCCGCCGGAACCCAGGGGCGTGGCCACGACCGCCTGCACCCAAGCCGTCACGACGTCCGCCCACTCTGCGCTGACACCTTCCGCCGCCAGGGCCTCGGGCACCAGACGCTCGAGCGTCGTCCCCGCCGGATCATCGCACCATGACCAACATTCCAGGATGGCATGCAGCGCCCGCCCGGCAGCCGTTCCACGCACGAACCCGTGCGGGCTGCGCTCCTGGGGGGCATGGCCGGCCGCGGCAACAGCCGGCTGCACGTCTTCATCCCCCAGTCCGTCCGCTGTATCGCCCCACAAGGCCGAGAAGCTCGTCAGCACCCGGGGCGAAGGCACCGCGCGGCGCGGCCTGCGGGCAACGAACGCCGTCGCTGGCCGGCTGATCGCGCGGGCAAGGGTTCCGTCCTCACCCGCCTGCACCAGTCCGATCGCCAGCGGTTGCGCATCTGCGAGCGTTCGCCAGACCTGAGCCGGGTCGGCCTCGCGCAACAGCCAGCCCAATGCCGAGTCCTCGCGATCCCGCACCGGGCCGTCGACGAGATAGCACCGCGCCTGGGCTCGGGTGAGCGCAACATAGGCGAGACGCAGTTCTTCGGCCAGTTCATCGCGCCGGGCCTGCGCGAGCGCCTCGGGCTGCCGTTCGGGCATGAGCGACAGATGCATCTGCCCCAGCGCTCCATCGTGATAGCACAGCGCCTCGGTCCCGCCCGCCGGCGGCTTGCGCGTCTTCCACAGCGCCGGGCAGAACACGATCGGATACTGCAGACCCTTGCTCGCATGGATGGTCTCGATGCGCACCAGATCCGCCTCGCTTTCGAGCCGCAGCAGGGCTGCCTCGTCATCTCGCGGCGGCTGCTGACGCAGGCGTTCGAAATGGTTGAACAAGGCTTCCGGTCCCAGGTGGCGCGAACGTTCGGCATCGTGCAGCAACTCGGCGAGATGATGCACATTCGTCAGCCGTCGCTCGCCGTCCGGCCGCGCCAGCAGCCGTGCCGCGACGCCGTGCGTTTCCAGCAGCGATTGCCACATGGGCATGAACCCAAGGCGCTGCCAGCATTGGTGATGTTCCTGGAACCGTTCCAACAGTTGCTCGAGAGCCGCCTCGTCACGGTCCAGGGCGAGGACGCCGGCCATCGATCCGGCGAGCAGGCGGCTGGCCCACGCCCCGCGCAGCCAGCTCATGCGTGTCGGGGTCAGCACGGCGCGCAGCACCCGCGCCAGATCCTGCGCTTCATCGGTGGCATACACGCTCTGCTGGCTGCGCAGGACGAAACCGACGCCGCGCTCGCGCAGGGCCTCGGCCACGGCCTCGCCCTGATCGTGGGCGCGCACCAGCACCGCCACGTCACCGCCCCGCACGGGGGAGCCCCCCAAGGTTGCTTCGCCCGCCGCCCCCGCGTTCAGGAGGCGCACGATCTCATCGGCCGTCCATCGTGCGGCACGGCGCAAGGCGTCACCCTGCGACAGCGGTTTGGCCGGATCGCCGTCGAGCAGATGCACCTGCAGGGCCGCGGCGCTGCCCGGCGCGACGATCGCCGCCTCGTTGCCGCGCGCGGCAAGGACGGGATGGTAAGCGATGCCGGGAAGAAGAAACGCGTCCGAACGCCGGCAAAAGAGGGCGTTGACCGCACTGACCAGATCGGGAACCGAACGCCAGTTGTGGGCCAGGAGCCACGGCTGGCCCAGATGTTCGCGGGCCGCGAGATAGGCGTGCACGTCCGCGCCGCGAAAGCCATAGATCGCCTGCTTGGGATCGCCGATCAACACCAGAAAGCTGCCGTCCGTGCCGGCAGGATCGGCATAGATGGCGCGAAACACATCGAACTGAGCGGGGTCGGTATCCTGGAATTCATCGATGAGCGCAGCCGGAAAACGCATCCGCAGGGCAGCGGCCAGCGCGCCGCCACCGGCCGTGGACAGGGCGTCGCGCAGCCGGCCCGTGAGGTCGGCAAATCCCAGCTCGCCGCTGCGCTCGGACTGCTGCGCCAGCCGCGCCATGCCCTCGCACAGGGTCTCGCGGCGGATGGTGAGCGCGCTCCCCTGCCAGGCCTGGTCCATCACTTGCCAGGCCTCGAGCAACCCGGCCAGCAAGCCGAACACGGGATGATCGGGCGGCCGGCCATTTTTCTTGACGCCGGCCGCCAGCGCCTCGGGCGTCAGACACCCCCAGTCCCCGGCGCCTGCGGCCAACTGCTCCAGAGCCGCCAGATCCAACGTCTCGCAGGCGGCCATCCGGTCGAGACTGTCGCAGCAAGCGTGGATCTTGGCGGATTTGTAGCGTTGGCGGTTGAGATCCGGGCTGTCCAGAAGGGCTTGTCGCACCTCAGCGCCGTGCCGGGCCCAGGACGTGCTGAACGCCGCCCATCGGCAGCCGAGCGCAGCCCAGCTCGCGGCCTCATCGGGCACCGCCGCGTCCGGGCCGTCGACCAAGGCCAGCGGATGACGGACACGCAGCTCGAGATCCTTGAGCACGCGCGTCGAGGTGAGCCCCGCCCCGCGCAGACCGAAGGCCCGGCAGGGATCGGCGATCGTCGCCTGCAGCTGCCGCCAGAGGTCGGCGGCAGTGATGGCGATGCGCTCGTCCTCGCCCGCCTGCAAGGCCAGCGCGGTCGGCAGCCCAGCGCTGAAGGCGTGATCGCGCAATACACTGAAACAGAATCCATGCAAGGTGAAGATGGCCGCCTGATCGAAACCCATCAACGCAGCGTCGAGCCGCCGCAGGGCGCGGGCACGATCGACCCCGATCTCGATCAACATCTGTTCAACGCCGCCCAAGGGCTCGGCAGCCGCATCGAGTCGGGCCCGCGCCTCGATCAGCCGGCGACGAATGCGCGTCTTGAGCTCAGCCGTGGCTGCCTTGGTAAAGGTCACCACCAGAATGCGATCGACCTCATGGCCGCGCTCGATCACCAGACGCAGATAGAGATCGGCCAGGGTATGGGTCTTGCCCGTGCCGGCGCTCGCCTCCACCAGATGCCGGCCGTGCAAGGGCAAGCGCATGACCTCGAGCATGCGGGGCGGCGTATTCATCGCCCCTGCCCGTCGGCGTTGGGCATTCCAGCCACCAGCGACAGGGCCACCTCGCGCCAATGCGGCGCAATGGGCTCATGCTCGCCAAAGACCCAGGTGAGATAGACGTCGGCAGCACGTCCGGCGTGGCGCCCGGGATCGAGACACTGGGCATAGGCCTTGCGCATGGCGGCCAGTTGGCGGTCGGCGTCCTGTGCCGTGCGGGCCGCCATCAGGACCTCGGGCAAGAGCGGCACCGGCGCCATGGTCAGTCCCGCCCGGTAATGCGTCAGCCACGGCAAGAGTCGATCAGCCGCATCCGGCACCGGGGCCCAGTCCACCCCGCCTTTTTTTCCAACCCCCACGGTGTGCGCTCGCACGCCGGCAGGTGCGGCTGCGTTGAGGGTCAAATGGGTCAGCCACGCGACGACCTCGTGTTTCGCCTGCCAGTCACCGGCCTGCGCGGTGAGGATGCCGCCCGCACTCACCCCCGGCAGTTGACCGAGCACACGCCAGCCGTGGACATGCAGATCGACAGCGACCGTCCGGCGCGGCAGATCCGGTCCATGTCGCGCGAGCCGCGCATGGATCGCCTCGGCCGCTGCGAGTTGCTCGCGCCCCAGGAGCAGACCCCAGGGTCCGGGCGGCAGCCGACCGAGGAGGCGCAAATGAGCCAGAATTGCGTCTGGCGACATGCCTTCCCGCAGGCGCCCCAGCATCCAGTCCCGCATCTGCCAGACCTCGAGCGCGTCGGGTTCGAAGTCTTCCTGATCGAGCAGGACGTCCTCATCGAGTTCCAGATCGATGTCCAGATGCCGACGCACCCTGTGGCGCACCGGGTGCCGCCAGAAGCTCAGCAGGTCGGTGAGGTCGATGACCGCCTCGGCGCCGGCGGCGGCAATGACAGGAGGGAGCGGTTCGGCCATGGCCGTCACCGGTGCGACGGCCCGATCCGGACCCAGATCCGTCCGGTAGCTGAAGAACGGGCTCTGCGGGTCGAAGTTGCGCGCACTGAATCCATGCAGCGGATGGATGAGCAACCGCCGCTCCCGCCAATCCCCCGGCCGCTCGAAATGCGCGCCGGCACTGATCGTTTCCATCAATTGCGCGAGCAGGACACTGGGCGGTCGGTCGCTGAAGTCGCGCAGCTCGCGTCCGTTGTAACTGAGGTAGAGCGTCCGGCGCGCGCTCAGGATGGCCTCCAGAAACAGATAGGCATCGTCCTCGCGCCGGTTGCGGTCGCCGGGCCGGCGCTCGTCCGCGAACGGATCGAATTCGGCGGGACGGGCATGGCGCGGCAAGGCATCGTGATCCAGACCCAGCAGGCAGACCACGGTGAACGGCAGACTGCGCAGCGGCACCATGGCACAGAACTGGACCCCGCCGCCCATGAAACCGCCCCGGCTGGCAGCCATCGACAGTTTTTCCTCCAAGGCCGCCTTGAACACCTCCAGCGGAACATTTCGGTGACAACCGCCTGCCAGTGCATCGCGCGCCACCTGCGCGATGGCGTCCCGCAGGACCTGCCAGCCGTATTCCTCCTCGGCGACCACGCTGAACAGTTCCTCGGCTGCGGCGCCCAGGACGGTGGCCCAATCGGACATCGGCCGTGCACTGGCCCATTGCTGGTGCAGCGCCCGCAGCGCGTCGATCCAGTCGGCCAGACGGCCCAGGACACCCCACATCGCGCTGTCCACGGCTTCGACCGGCGCGACATCGGCGTAGGCCGCACAGGCATCTTCGGGTACGAAAGCCCCGAGCAGCAGCCGATCCAAGCCGCGTCGCCAGGTGTGCGCCGGCTCCGGCGACAGCCCGAGCTGCAACTTGTCGGTGCCGTCCAGCCCCCAGTGGACGGCGGACCGGCGCGCCCAGTCGCGCAACAGGTCGCGATCGGCCACGCTCATTCCCAGCCGCCGCGCCACCGGCGGGCATTCCAGCACGTCCAGCACCGCGTTCACGGCATAGCGGCGATCCGGCAGCGCCAGCCAGGCCAGAAACCCCGCCACGACCGGCTCGCTTTGCGCCAGCGCCCGGTCGGCCATGCGATAGGGAATCGCCAGATCGCCGTTCCGGCTGCCGAAGACGGCGTCTACGTAAGGCGCGTAGCGGTCGATGTCCGGCGTCATGACGATGATGTCGGAAGGGTTCAGCGTGGCGTCCCGGTCCAGCAGGTCGCGCAGACGATCGTGCAAAACCTCGACCTCCCGCAGGGGTCCCGCGCAGCAATGCACCTGGATACTGTCGTCCGAGGCCGCCAGCGGGCGCGAGAGCCCTTCGGCAGGATCGCGCAGCGCGAGCAGGTCTGATTGCAGCAGGGCCAGAAGATCGGTACGCCCGGTTTCGCAGGGATCGACGAAATGATCACTGACTCGGCCCGGCAGCTCGCTCAAGGCATCGATGAACGCAGCGCCCTGCCGGCCCAGGGTCGCCAGCAAGGGATGGCCGACCGCGCGATGGGCCGTCGATTCCCCGCGCGCGGCGCGCCGCGCCAGACCCGCGGGCGTGTCGAGACCCGCCCAGTACTCACGCGATGGCGTGGGCACGAACAGGTGGACGGGAACACGCTCGGCCAAGGTGGTCATGAGGTTCAACCAGGCCGGCGGCAAGGTGTGAAAGCCAAAAGCGATGACCTGTCGGGGCAGCCTTTCAGGTGGCGTGTCGGCAATGGCCCGCTGCAGCAGCGCCAGGCCGCGCGCACGGTGCATGCCGAGCTCGCCTGTCAGCAGGCGCCAGAGGTCGGCCTGCCAGGTGCGTTCCTCGCCCGCTTCCCAGGCCAGCAGCCGGTCGGGCCGGAACACGAGCGCCTGATCGAAGCATCCGGCGAGGCTTTGCGCGAGACGAAAACGCGCCAGCTCTCCCGGCATCGCCGCGAGATAGTGAGCGAGGGCGTTGCCGTCCGCGCCGGTGCCTGTCTGCATGAGGTGATCGAAAATGCGCAGCGAGAGTGCGCCGCGTTCATAGCCGGGATCGAGCCGATGATCGGGCAACAAGCGCTGGTGGAGCGTCGTCAGCCAGCTCCCCGGTAACGGCGTATCGAACAGCGTCGCGATGCCCTGCCGATGCGCCAGGCCGAGGGTGACCCATTGCCCCATGGCCTGGCTGGGTACGAGGACGGTCTGGCGCTCGAACACACCCAGCGCCTCGCCCGTCAACTCATGAACGGCGTGGTCGAGCAGGGTTTCGAGTCGATTGCCGAAGTGCAGGTGAAGCATGGGCGTCATCATTAGCTGAACGGGCTGGGCGCACGGCTGCGGCGCGCTGACGGATACCGCACGCGCCGGTTGCGTTGGTTTTTGGTACCACGCATGGCAATAATGGACGCTCGCTTCACCATGGGGATTGTTTCGTGAACACCGCCCAGGAGGAATCTGATCTTTACCTGCGCCGGATCCCCTGGTGGTATTGGGCGGTCTTCTTCGGCGCGCTCGGCCTCACATTCTATCTGCTCGGGCCCGTCCTGACGCCGTTTCTCATCTCCTTCAGCCTGGCTTATCTGCTGCATCCGCTGGTGGATCGGCTCGAACGCCACCGGATCCCGCGCAGCATCGGTGTCAGCATCGTCTTTGCCGCCGGCGTGCTGATCGTGGTGTTCGGCGTGCTTCTGCTCATTCCACCGCTGCAGACACAGATCGGGCGGCTCAGCACCTTCATTCCACAGGCCACCACCTGGCTGCAACAGGAAGCGCTGCCGTGGGTGTCACGCCGGTTGGGCACGGATGTCAGTCGTCTGGACGCGGGGCGTCTGGCTCAACTGCTGCAAGATAATTTTTCACAGGCCGGCGGGATCGCCACGAACGTTGCGACCTACCTCACCAGTTCCGGGATGAAACTGGCCGCGACCCTGGCCAATCTGTTCCTGGTACCCATCGTCACCTTCTACATGATGCGAGACTGGCACTCGATGCTCGAAAGCCTCGGCAAGCTCGTCCCACGCCCATTGCTGCCCGCCGTCACCGATCTGGCACGCGAAACCGATGAGGTGCTGGCCGCGTTCCTGCGGGGGCAACTCCTCGTGATGGTGGCCCTGGGTACCATCTACGGCATCGGCTTCTGGATCGCCGGCGTCGAGTTCGCCATGCTGATCGGCATTTTCGCCGGGCTGGTCAGCTTCGTGCCTTATCTTGGTGTCGCCATGGCGCTGGTTTCGGCCATGATCACCGCCGCCATTACCGGCGCCGACCCGGTAACCTACGCCTACATCCTGGTCGTGGTGGGGATCGGGCAAGCGCTGGAAGGCTCGGTGATCACGCCGCTCCTGGTCGGTGATCGGATCGGCCTGCATCCTGTGATCGTGATCTTCCTCGTCCTCGCCGGCGGCCAGTTGTTCGGCTTCGTGGGTGTCCTGGTCGCTTTACCGGTCGGCGCCGTGCTCTCGGTCTTTTTCCGCCATTTGCAGGAGCTGTACAAACGCAGCGAACTGTACGGCGAAGACGCCGCGCATCCGCCCAGACCGGGCTGAGCAACAGCCGTCGTGCGCAGTTATCGCCATCGGTTCCACGCCGGCAACGCTGCGGACGTGTTCAAGCACTGGATTCTGATGCTGCTGCTGGAACACATGGCCCAGAAGGAAAAACCCTTCCGCTACATCGACACCCATGCCGGCGCTGGGGGCTACGACTTGCATTCCGACGCGGCCGCCGAATGGCGCGGCGGCATCGGCCGCCTTTGGGCAAGGCCACACCTACCGCCCAGTCTCGAGCGGCTGCGGGATCATGTGGCCCAGTTCAATCCTGTCGGCAGGCTGGAGATCTATCCTGGATCGCCCCTGTGGGCCCAGCGGCTATGCCGCTCCCAGGATGAGATCCGGTTGTTCGAATGGCACCCGACGGATTTCGGCGTCCTGTCGGCGGACACCGCGCTGGGCAGGGATGAGCGGGTCCGGTGCTTCGAGGCGGATGGTTTTGCCGGACTGAAGGCCCTGTTGCCGCCGCCTTCGCGACGAGCCCTCGTGATGATCGATCCGCCCTACGAACGACAGGACGAATACGAGCGCGTGGTGAAAGGGCTTGAAATGGCATTGGCGCGCTTTGCGAGCGGGGTCTACGCCCTGTGGTACCCGGAGCTGGCATCTGCGCCGGCGCGCCGGCTCCCCGATCGGCTCGAGCGGCTGGCCGCGCGGTGGCTGAGGGCCGATCTCCATTTCGATCGCCCGCGCCCCGATGGTCTGGGCATGACTGGATGCGGGATGTTCGTCATCAATCCGCCGTGGACACTGGCCGCCGAACTTGAGGCGACCCTGCCTGCATTGGCCGCTGTTCTGGCAGGCGCCGAGGAGCCGCCCCGCTGCTCGATTCGCCGAGGGGAAGCGGGGCTCGCCGGGCGAGCACCTGCCTAGGCCGAAGTTTTCGAATACTCGTAGTAGCGGTAGTACGGCGAGGCGTACAGGCTGCTCTGCCCCTTCGGGTCGTAGGCATTGAATACCGCCCCGGTCACCTGCACCTGATAGTTGCGCAGCTGCCGGATCGTCGCGTCGACCTCGTCCAGCGTTTGCCGAACCGCCCGCACCACCAGGAACACCGCTCCGGCGTGGGTCGCAATGACGCCCGCGTCGGCGACAGCCAGCACGGGCGGCGAATCGATCAGGATCACGTCGTACCATTGGCGAACGCTCTGAATCAGTTCGCTGAAGCCCTTGCTCATCAGCAATTCCGACGAATTGGGAGGCAGCTGGCCCGTGGTCAGCAAATCGACCTTGCCGGCCACCAGTGGGCGCACGGCGCCATCCAAGGTCGCCCGGCGAGTCAACACCTCGGATAGACCAGGCTGACGCTCGCTTCCGGTCAGCTGATGCAGCCGCCCCCTGCGGAGGTCCCCGTCGATCAAGAGGACGCGCTGCCCCGACTCTCCCAGCAGATGCGCGAGGTTCGCGCACAGGAAGGTCTTGCCGCTCTCCGGCGCCGAGCTGGTGACCGCGACGACGTTGCTGCCCTTTTCCAGCAACGCGAAATGCATGGCCGTCGCCAGACTGCGCAGACTTTCCACAGCCATATCCTGCGGCGCTTCGCGCGCCAGCACCGGCATTCGGGTGTCGCCGGCACGCGTCGCTTCCCTCACCAGGCGCCGGTTCTTGCCGCTGTAGGGGACGCTGGCATAGACCGTGAGACCGAGCTCCGTTTCAAGCTGACGGCTGTCGACCACGCCCCGTCTGAGGCTGCGCTGGAGGAAGACGGCCACGACGCCCGCAAACAGGCCCAGCAGGAGGCTCAACAGTACGATCAGCGACTTGCGGGGCTTGATGGGCTGCTCCGGAATGGCTGCTTCGTCAATGATGCGGACGTTACCCAGGGTACCGGCGCGGATGATGCGCAGTTCCTGCGCCTTATTGAGCAGACCCGTGTAGAGAGCGCTCTTGACCTCGACCTCGCGTTGCAGGCGCAGAATCTCCTGTTGGGTATCCGGAAGATTGCTCGCCCGCGACTCGAGCTCGCGCTTGACACTCATGAGTTCGCCGATCTGGTTGCCGATCCCGATCATGGTCGGGTGCTGGCTGGCAAAGCTTTGGCCCATCTGGGTGCGCTTCAGCTGAAGATTGGAAATCTCCGTTTCAACCTCGACGATGCGCCGCAACAGTCCCTGCGTTTCCACGGACAGATCGAGGCTTTCGTTTTTCTTGCGAAAGGCGTTGAAGGCCTCCTCCGCAGACTCCAACTCGGCCTTGAGTTTCGGCAACTGGTCGTCCAGAAAGCGCAGGCTTTCCTCGGCCTGCGCCGAGCGCCGCTCGACGTTCTGACGCAGATAGGTGCGGGCAATGTCATTGAGGATTCCCGCAATCTCGGCAGGATTCTCCCCTTCGAGAGACAGCTGCAGAATGCCGGTCCCCTTGCCTTGTTCGGAAATGGCGAGCCTTTCGCGCAGCGTCTCGATGGTTTTCAGACGGCTTTTGCGGGTAACCATGAACTCGGTGCCCGGCCGGGCGACGAGCTCCTGCACGAAGATCTCGACCCTGCTGTCGGCGTTACCGGCTTTTCCCAGCGTCGCCAACTCGCCCGCGCGGCCGGTGAGCAGCGCATTGCCCTCCGGATCGCGCAGCTTGAACTGTCCGCCGCCCAAAGCGATCAGCTTCAATGGCTTGCCGAGCCATTGATCGGGCACCTTCATGCGCTTTACGGTGAGGATTTCCCCGCCCCAGGCATAGCGATCCAGTCCGAGCCAAGGTTCGGCAAGCTCGCCCGCCCGCGCCTGATCAGTGGCCAAGGTTCGGCCCAGAACGCCGAATCGCCGTGGTTCCACCTCGATATCGAGCACCAGATGGTCGACCACCTGCCCCGAAACATACCGGGATTTCAGGATCTGGATCTCGGTCTGGCCCGGCGACTCCTGCCCGGCCAGTGCCGACAGATTCTGAAGCTCATCGAGCAGGCTGCTGCTGCCGCGGGTTTCGACCTGCACCAAGGCATTGGCTTGATAGACCGGCGTGCTGCTCAGTGCGTAAAGCACGCCCAAAAAAACCGCCACTCCCGTGACGAGGATGACGGTCCATTTGCCGGCCAGCAGGATGCCCAACAGCTCGCGCAGATCGATTTCATCACCGGCGGGGTCCGCGAGTCCCTGAGCTGTCATGCCGGCGTCCGGCAGACCCGTTGTGCTGGATGGTTGCATGGAAAGCCTTAGCGGTTGAAGATCAGACGATCGGTCTGGAACAAGGTGGTGACGGTCGGCAGGATTTGCTGGATCACGCGATTCCAGCGCACCAATCCGGAACTGGAGACATATACCAGGTCACGGGGCTGCAGCTGGAAGGCATCCGCCAGAACGAGCGCGCTGGCATCGCGCAGATCGAGCTGATAGATGTCGGCCTGGACCGCCCCCGGGCTCCCGTCGGCAAGCACCGTGGGCACCGCCCGGATGACGTAGACCCCGCGCGTATCGGCCGTGCTCAGATTCATGCCCTCGGCACCCGACAAGGCCTCTGCCAGCGTCAGGCGACCCTGATCCATCATCACGGCACGTTGCTTTTCCACCTCGCCGAGGATGAAGACCTTGTTCTGCGTATTGTTCGGGACATACAAGACGTCGCCGTCCTGCAGAAGCAGATTCCCCTGGGCACCGGAGTACAGCGCGAGAATGTCGAGCTGTTGCCGCTGACCGTTGCGCGTGAGATAGGCGGTGCGCTGATCGGCGCGTTCCTTGTCGAAACCACCGGCGAGATTGATGGCGTCCATCACCGTCATGGGCACGTCGGTCACGGGGACGATTCCGGGTCTGTCGACCTCGCCGGTGACGTAGACTTTCTTGCTGCGGAACCCCACCACGCGCACATCGACCTGCGGACTCTGGATATACGGCGCGAGCTTGGTCTGAATATCCCGTCGCACCTCCTCGACCGTCTTGCCAGCGACGTGCAGCACGCCGACATACGGGAAGAAGATGGTGCCGTCCTCGCGGACCAGACGCCCCATGTTCTGAATGTCCTGGAAATTGCCCATCGGGTTGCTGAGTTCGGGATGGTCCCAAACCAGCACGTTGAGGATGTCCTGAGCTCCGATACGATAAGCGGTGGATGCTTGCTGTCCGATCAGGTTCCTGATTTCGGCATCAACCATCTGCCGGCGCGCGGCCTGTTCACGCAACAACTGGGGCGTGACGGGAATGACTCGCGGAATCAGCGTGTCCGCATCCTGCGCCCCCCCCGCTGCATCATTCTGCGATGCGGAGGAAGCCAGCAAGGGATCAAGAAAGTCCGGCGCCCAACTGCGTCGCGGGGCATTCGTATCCTCGACGACGATCCCGGGGACGCTACTGCAACCGGTCAGTGCAGCCACCAACCCTGCACACAGCACCTTCCTGCTTCTGTTCTTTTCGATCATCGCGCGATATCCCTTCTCGCTCACGGAGCGAACGTCGGCTCAGTATTTTTGGTATCTCGAAACGGTCGGCATGACCCCAACCATCATGCCGATCTCAGGAGAGTTTCGTGCGCCATTCTTCGACGGCCTGCGTGATCTCCTGCATGGCGCGGTCAAAGGCCCGGGGTCCTTTCCGGAATGGATCCTCGATCTGCCGCTTGGACCAACGCCCGAGCAGATGGACCCGCCCGCGCAGGTGGGGGAATGCGCGCTCGATCCACTGGAGATGCAGATTCTCCATCACCAGCACCAGATCATGATCGTGTGCCAGCGGCTGATCGAATTGACGCGCCTTGTGCCGCCCGATGTCGAGGCCATGCTCGCTCGCGACCCGGATCGCCTCGGGATGGGCGGCCGATCCGACCAAGGCAGCGATTCCGGCAGAGGACACGCCCGCGACCTTCCCCAATTTGCGGTCGGCCAAAACCGCTTCGGCAAGCGGACTGCGACAGATGTTTCCGCTGCAGACCATCAACACCCGAAATTTGCCATTGACCATTGCGAGTAAACCGCCGCGGCGTGCCGAGGCTTGACCTGAAGTGGGGCATGAGCGATCGCGCGCCCCGACGATCAGGTCGGGGCGGAGTGATCATCGAATCGCCAAAGAGACCTAAAGGCTGCGATTGTAAAAGAAACGCGCCAAACCCATGGAAGGACCGCCCAGGCGGCTGCCCGCTGGATACTCTGTCACGATCTCCGTGCCCGTCCGGCGCGTGACAGTCTTGGTGTTGGTGACCGGATCGGCAATGATCTGCTTCTTCCCCGGGAAGACATAGACGGTCTTGCCCGTCGACGGATTGAAATCGATCCCCCAGCCTCGCGTTCCGGTGCTGCCGATCTCAAAAGGAGCAGCCCAAACTGCGCCCGAAAAGACCGCCGTTGCGCCGACCAGTGCCGCGGCGCCCATCATCTTGCTCACTTTGCCCATCGCACACCTCCTATTCGAGGATCTTAAAACCCGGTCTGGCTACGCCCAAGTTCACGATTAGATGAAATTAAAGCCGAATCCCACGGAAACTGCCAGCTCGGTATCGGCGTTAAACCGTTCGGTCACATTCACGGCGCCTACGGTCACCGTCATCGGCAGCCAGGAATACGGCGCGATCGAAACGGCAGCGTTTGCGAAACGCCCGGTGTACTCTCCGATCAAGGCGATCTGGGGCGTGAGATAGAGTGCGCCACTGCCAAAGATGTTTGCGCCATCCTCGCCCGGATCATTGAAAAACTCCGTACCTGCTCCAACCGTGACGATTCCGGCTAACCGGCCCACGGGGACCATCTTGGAATACGCTACGTAATAGCTGGGATCGTTGTTGCCTTCCGCGCCACCCCAGACCCCGAAGCCGTTGACCCCGACGGAGACCGCCGAATACCCCGGCAGGTTGCGGTGGATCTTGAACGAAAAACCGCCTGAATCACCAAAGGAATCCTCGCTGTTGTCGCCGGTCAGGGAAGAAAATCCAATGCCGAACTCGGCGCCCACATACCGATCCGGATCACCCAGACCAAAAGCCACACCAACTGAAGCATCGAATTCATCGTCTGCAAAAGTTTGGCCAAAAGCGCCGACACCGACCGCCCCCCAGCTTCCGCCGAAGCCGACCGGCGTTTCCAACGTCGGAGAGGCAAAGCTTTGAAACGCGATGACGGTGCTGGAAGCCTCCGGGGTCACCTGGCCCCAAGCCGACGCACTGCCGATCGCCAAGAGTCCTGCAACGCCGCAGCGGTACTGATTCGCCATGTTCCAACCCCGTATTATCAATGTGTTATGGCGTGCCGGCACACACGCGCTGTTAACTCAACATCGCCTCGGCGAAGAACGACACCCCGACCTGTCGCGCCGCGGGACAGCAAAAGACTGACATCAGAAGAATGACATTGCAACGATCGAGCATCGCGATAACAACGCAGGGTACCGGCTGAATGCCTCACCGGCCCTGCAGGGCGGTCTTCGGCGGCTCGTGCGTTCCGCTGAATGCTCCAAGAAAAGGCGCATCGCGCACTGTTTGAGCTCCTTTGCCGTCCTACCGGCGTAGCGCACACGGGCTCCGCAACCCGCATCAACCAGGCACGAACCGGCAGCAGCGGACCGGTACAAGCCCCCCGCCTAAGCTCATCCACGGCCTCCGAGCACGCTTGCCGGGTGTTCATGACGAAGAGGCCATGGCGGGCAATCGGCTGCTCGAGTGGCATGCCGCTCAACAGGAGTCCGTTGTAACCGGTCTGCGCATCGAGCGGACTCGTCATGCCCGGATGGCCGAAGAGCGCTGCCTCGATCGCTCAGATGTGGCTGTCGCTGACGACAAACCGCCCGCACGACGGCCCGTCCAGCGGTCGCAAACGCGAAGGCGGCCAACCGGCGGCATTCAGCTTCACCTTCCATACGTTGCACGCCGTACGGATGCGCGCCGGGTCGTGTGCCCCCAGCGGTCACGCGGCCCTCCCCGGCGTCGTTGCCAAGCGCGACCGCGGGGCCCTTCCCGAGGCGATCCTGATTCGCGGGCGCACACAGCTTGTCCCGCGCCGGAAGCTTGACCCAGAGCTCCGCCATCTCCGGCATGCCGCCCGATTCAATCCCCGCAAGTGAAACTCCTCGTGCAGCACGCCCGCGCCGGCGGTCGTCCGATGCCCGTCGGGCCAGACGCCTCCGTTGCCGGCCGTACCCGGATGAGCGCCCTGATAGACGATGGTCACGGTCTCAACGGCACAATGCGGATGCATCCCGACCCCCCGTGGGACGTATCGACCGGCGCAACCCGATTGGGGACCCGCGTAGTCAACAGGCCACTACCGCCTCCCGCTCGATCGAGACGGCTATCTGCAGCGCAAAGCCGTCATGCACCCAGTGGATTGATACGGACGGCAGAATACGCGTCAGTGCTTTCATCGACAGGTGTGCTCCCGTGGAACTGCTTGCTCGGGACCTCCGCCAAATCACCAAGGCGCATCAACCACCGCCCTCGTCCACAATCAGGTCCGTGCCAGACGCCGCGTCCACGACGCCAGCGCCGCAAGTTGCCGCCCCATGTGTTCCCGCGTCGCCTCATGCACGAGCTGGCCGTCAGCGTCGAAATGCTCATGCGCGGCACCGATCATCACCTCCGGCTTGTTGAGCGGGAGTGCATCCACGCAAACCAGGATCTGGCGCAGGTGATACTGCGCCCGCCCCGTCCCGATGACGCCGGGACTGGCACCCATGATCGCCACCGGCTTGCCGGCGAACGGCTGATCGGGCGGACGCGAGGCCCAGTCGATGGCGTTCTTGAGCACCCCGGGAACCGAATAGTTGTATTCGGGCGTCACGAACAGCAGCGCGTCGGCCGCCTGGATCTCCGCCCGCAAGCGTTCCACCGCCGCGGGGAAGTGCTCGGTGCGCAGGTCTTCGTTGTACAGCGGCAGGTCGCCGATCTCGGCGGTGGTGATCGAGAGGCCCGCCGCGGGTGCCAGCGCCTGCGCGACCCGCAAGGCAGCGGCGTTATAGGAATCCCGGCGCAGGCTGCCGCAAATCCCGAGCACGTTCAGCATCTGGGTCATGAGTTTCTCCGAGTGTTCGCAAGTTAGAGTCAGCGCGCGCCGCCGAGGGCGAGCCGCCGCGGGCCATGCGCGGCGGCAAAGAGCAGACCGCCGATGAGCGCGGTGTTCTTCCAGAAATGCAGCGACTGCTGATAGGCCATCATGGGGTTCGTCTCGCGCCAGTAGCCGTGGAAGATGGGCGTGGCGAGCGCGGTGAACGCAGCCAGTGCCAAAGCCACCCAGCGCGTCTGCCAGCCCAGCAGCAACAGCGCGCCACCGGCCAGCTCCTGCAGCGCGGCGGGCCACACCAGCAGCTCCGCCAGCGGCATGCCTTGGGCCTGCATGTAGCCGGCGGTGCCGCCGATGTCACCGAACTTGGCCAAACCCGCGCCGATGAAGAGCGGGGCAATCAATACCCGACCCGCAACGGGCCGCACATCGGCAAAGACATCACGAGTAAAGGTTTCCATATCGGTCTCCTGATCGGATATCCGCCTCATCGGCGATGCGGTAACTTTAGGCGATACCCGTTTTCCGGGCAGCGCCGCGTGGCCGAACGCCCCGTTCGCCCCTACCGAACACCGAGGCGCACCGATGAAGTACAGCCTGGACGACATCCGCACCTTCCTCACGGTGGTGGAGCACGGCAGCATCAGCGCCGCAGCGCAGCGCCTGGAGCTGACCAAGTCGGTGGTCAGTCAGCGCGTGGCCCATCTGGAAACGACGCTCGGCGTGGCGCTCCTGCACCGCTCCAGCCGCGGCGTGCGGGCCACTGACCGCGGACGGCTGTTCCAGGCCCAGGCCTGCGACGCCATCGCCCAGCTGGAACAGGCGGTCGAGGCGGTTGCGGAGGACGACACCACGCTCACTGGCCTGCTGCGCATCAGCGCGCCGGTGAGCTTCGGCACCCGCCACCTCGGGCCGATGCCGTTTGACTTCATGCGCGCGCATCCGCACTTGGATCTGGCGCTGGACCTGTCCGATCGCATGGTGGACATCGCGGCCGAGGGCTGTGACCTCGCCATTCGCATCACGCGCCTGCCCAAAGAGCCCTGCTGGTGGCGACCCGGCTGGCCGAGAGCCGGCGCGTGATCTGCTGCAGCCCGGACTACGCGCGTGATCACGGCGTGCCGCAGACGCTCGACGACATCCCTCTCCATGCCGGCATCGGCTATGCCCTGAAATCGGCGCCCCAGCTCTGGCGCTTCCCGGCCGCCCAGCCGGGTGGATCCGTGCGCGTCCTGACCCCGCGCCAGCGCATTCTCACCAACAACGGCGAGGCAATGCGCGATGCCGCCGTTGCGGGTCTGGGGCTGGCGATACTGCCCCTGTTCATCGCCGCGGACGATCTGCGCGCCGGCCGGTTGCTGCAGGTCCTGCCCGATGCGCAACCGGAACCCGATGCGATCTACGCCGTCTATCCGCAGCGCCGCCACCGTCTGCGCCGCCTGAGCGCGCTGATCCGGCACCTGCAGGCGGCCCTGGCCGGCGAGGCGCCTTGGGAAGTGGCGGCGACGGCCTTGTGATTATGTGTGCTCGTTCGCCGCGCCATGGCTCGTGCGGCAAGCGGCGACCGGTCAGGACCGCGCACGGTGGGCCGTGCCCGCGACCGGCCGACCCAGGACATGCGTCAGGCGGATGCAACGGTCGTCGCCGAGCGTCATCAGGATCTGCAATCGCTCGGCGAGCGTCGCAGCCTGTGCGCAACGCCGCGCAATCAAGGGGGTCGCCGCCAGGTCGAGCACGATGAAATCGGCCTCGGCCCCAGGGCGAAGCGTCCCGATGCAGTGATCCATGTCCAGCGCCCGCGCGCCGGCCAGCGTGGCCAGATAAAACGCCCGCAAGGGCGACAGTCGCTGCCCCTGCATCTGCGCCACCTTGTAGGCGTCCCCGAGGGTGCGCAGCAGGCTGAAGCTGGTGCCGGCACCGACATCGGTGCTGATCGCGTAATGCAACTGTGCGGCATCGCTCGCGGCGAAATCGAACAGGCCGCTGCCCAGATACAGGTTGGAACTGGGCGCATGGGCGATCCATGTGCCGCTCTCGGCCAGACGCAGACGGTCCCGAGCGTCCAGATGAATGCCATGGGCATAGACAGCCCGCGGCCGCAGCAGGCCGTAGTGGTCGTAGACATCGGTATAGCTGCGGCTCCAGGGAAACAGCTCGCGCGTCCAGGCGACTTCTGCGCGATTCTCTGCAAGGTGACTGTGCACATGCACGTCCGGGAACTCGGCCGCCAGCCGGCCGGCACTGGCCAGTTGCGCCTCGGTGGAGGTCGGCGCAAAACGCGGCGTGATGGCATACCGCAGCCGATCGCGGTTGTGCCAGCGTTCGATCAGTGCCCGGGTGTCACGCTCGCCGCTGGCGGCGGTGTCGCACAAATCTGCCGGGCAATGCCGATCCATGAGCGCCTTGCCGGCGATCAGACGCAGATTCAGCGCCGCGGCCGCTGCGAAGACCGCGTCCACCGATGCGGCGTGTACGCTGCCCAGCACCTGCGCCGTGGTTGTGCCATTCGCGAGCAACTCGTTGATGAAAAAATCCGCGACCGCACGGGCATGGCCTGGATCGCTGAAGTGGCGCTCAGCGGGATAGGTATAGCGCGCGAGCCAGTCCAGCAGGTCGCGACCGCCCGAGGCGATCATGTCGGTTTGGGGGAAATGGATATGCGTGTCGACAAAGCCGGGCATGATCAGGGCGTCGGCATGCTCGGTCAGCGCCACGGTTGGCGATAGCTGCGGCAGCAGCATCGCCGCCGGTCCGACGGCCGCGACGCGCCCGCCGTCGATCACGAGCAGTCCGTCCTCATGGTAGACATGGGCAGCCGGGTCGTCCCCGTCGCCGGGGTCGGCGACGAAGTAGAGGATGGCGCCGCGATGCGCGCAGGCATGAGCCACATCGGTCTCCTGTCATTTCGACGACAGCATCCACGGCGAATCGCGGATACGGGATCAGCATATCCCAGTGCGTCGCAGCCATCCGCGCCGGCCGTCGCATCGAGGCAAGGCAGCCGAGCCTCACAGGTATGGTCCCACTTCGCTTAATGACTGCCGGCGTGAACGGAGCCGGGCGCTTCAGTGCTGCCTGCCCGCCTTTGCAGACTTTCCGATAAAATGCTCGGTTACCGACGATCGATTATCCGGCAACGGCGTCGGCGCATCCCCACCTCCGCTTGATGAAACGGTGGTGTTTCCCTCTGACCGCAAGGAGCACGAATGAACATCGACTTTTCTCCCGAGGAACTCGCCTTTCAGCAGGAGGTGCGGAGCTGGTTCGCCGCGAATCTGCCCCCTGAACTCAAGCGCAAGACCGAACTCGGGATCATGCTCTCGAAGGACGAACTGGTTGCCTGGCAGCGCATCCTCAACAATCAGGGCTGGCTGGTGACGAGCTGGCCCAAGGAATACGGCGGCCCCGACTGGACACCCACCCAGCGCTACATCTTCGATATGGAGCGCGCCCGTGCCAATGCGCCGATCGGCCTGTCCATGGGCATCATCATGCTGGGCCCGGTGCTGATGGCCTACGGCACGCAGGAGCAGAAGGACTATTACCTGCCCCGCATCCGCAATTGCGAGGACTGGTGGTGCCAGGGCTACTCCGAACCCGGCGCCGGTTCGGACCTTGCCAGCCTCAAGACCATGGCAGTCTCGGACGGCGATGACTACATCGTCAACGGATCCAAGATCTGGACCACCTACGGTCACTGGGCCAACCGCATCTTCTGCCTGGTGCGCACCAGCACCGAAGGCAAGAAGCAGGAAGGCATCTCTTTCCTGCTCATCGACATGGACACCCCCGGAATCGAGGTGCGTCCCATCGTCTCCATCGACGGCGAGCACCACCTCAACGAAACCTTCTTCACCGACGTGCGGGTGCCCAAGAAGAACCTGGTCGGCAAGGAAGGCCAGGGCTGGACCGTGGCCAAGTACCTGCTCACCCATGAGCGCACCACCATCGCCGGCGTCGCCGACAGCAAGGTGCACATGGCCAACCTCAAGCGCATGGCGCGCGAGAACGGCGCCAATGGCGAACCGCTGATGAATGACGCGAATCTGCGCCAGAAATTGGCCAAGGCCGAGATCAACCTGCTGGCGCTGGAGTACACCAACCTGCGCACGCTGGCCGCCACTGCCGCCGGCAAGGCCCCCGGCCCCGAGTCCTCGCTGCTCAAGCTCGACGGCACCGCGGTGCAGCAGCAGCTCTCCGAGCTCGGCGTGGAACTGTCGGGCCAGTACGCCTGGCCCTGGAAAGCGGACGACGGCATCGGCCCGGACGAATTCGCCGCCACCACGATGCGCTATGCCTTCACCCGCGCTGCCACGATCTACGGCGGCAGCGACGAGGTACAGAAAAACGTCATCGCCAAGATGGTCCTTGGCCTGAACTTCAAGTAAGGACACACTCCGATGGATTTCAATCTTTCAGACGAACAGAAGCTCATTCGCAACGCGGTCGACAAGTTCATCCGCAACGACTACAGCTTCGATGCCCGCAAGAAAGTGCTGGCCCTGGAAAACGGCTTCAGCCCCGAGCACTGGCGCCAGTTCGCGGACATGGGCTGGCTCGGCATCCCCTTCTCCGAAGACCAGGGCGGCCTCGGTGGCGGCATGGTCGACATCGTGCAGGTGATGGAAGCCTTCGGCACTGGCATGGTGCTGGAACCCTATCTCACTGCCGTAGTGCTGGCGGGCGGCCTGATCGCGCGCGGCGGCAGCGCCGCCCAGCAGGAAGCCCTGCTGCCGGGGCTGATCGGCGGCGAGAAACTGCTGGCCGTGGCCTACACCGAGCGCGAAAGCCGCTTTAATCCCGCCGATGTCCAGACCCGCGCCGAAAAAAGCGGCGACGGTTATGTGATCTCGGGCGAAAAAGCCGTAGTTCTGGGTGCGCCCACGGCCGATGTGCTCATCGTCTCGGCGCGCACCAGCGGCGATCGCCTCGACACCCTAGGAATCTCCCTGTTCCTGGTCGATGCCAAGGCGCCGGGCGTCGCGATCAAGGGCTACCGCACCATGGACGGCGGCTGTGCGGGCAACGTCAGCTTGAACGACGTCCGGGTCGGCGCGGACGCCCTGGTCGGCAACGAAGGCGCGGGTTTCGAGCTGCTCGACGAGGCGGTGGATCATGCGACTGTCGCCGCCTGCGCCGACGCCCTGGGCGCCATGCAGTCGGCCATGCGCAAGACGGTGGACTACCTCAAGACGCGCAAGCAGTTCGGCGTGCCGATCGGTTCCTTCCAGGCCCTGCAGCACCGGGCCGTCGACCTGTTCACGGCCGTGGAAGCCTGCCGCTCCATGGTGCTTATGGCCAGCCTGAAGGTGAGCGACAAGGACCCCGTCGCACGGCGCATGGCGGTTTCTGCCGCCAAGCAGTTCGTGGGAGAAAAGGCGCGGCTGGTTGCCCAGCAGGCCGTGCAGATGCACGGCGGCATCGGCATGACCGAGGAACTCGACATCGGCCACTACTTCCGCCGCTTGACGATGTTCTGCGCGCAGTTCGGCACCACGGACTATCATCTGAAGCGCTACGCTGACCTGATGGCGGCGGCTGCCTGACGCACCCCCCCGGATGCGGCGCCCCTGGCCGCATCCGGCGTGGTTGGTCGTGATCCATCCGAGCAGCGACGCGCCATCGTCTCTCGCGCCGAGGGCCTCATGTCCCAACCCAAGAGTCGCGCACCAAAGCGTTCCAAATGCCGGCTGATCATCGCGGCCTGCATGGTTCTGGCACTGTCCGGCATGCATGCCTCGAGCGCTCAGCCAAACCCTGACTCATCCTTCTCAGCTGAAGATTTTCGCTGGGGTCTCGTCGCCTATCACGTCGCCTTGCCGGGCTACGCACTGACACCGACCGACATCGATCGCATGGCAGACGCAGGCATCGGCTGGCTCAGCATCGATCTCGCCTGGTTCGCAATTCAGCCCACGCCGGAAGCGGCGCTCGACTTCTCGGCGCTCGACCCCATCATCGACGCGGCCCATCGGCGCGGACTCAAGATCGTCGGCAAGCTCGGCGCCGGCTACAACGGCAACCGCCCGATCGCCCCGCCCTGGACGCGCAATCTCGACGAAGACGCCTATCTGGCGGCTCTGGGCACTTATGCCGATGCAACGGTGAGACATTTTGCCGGCCGCATCCAAAGCTTTGCACTGGAAAACGAGTTCAACATCCCCAACGTCCACGCACTGATCGGCTGGCGCGCCGGCGTCTGGACGCCCGAGTTCATGGATCGCGTGATGCAGGTCCTGGCCGGCGCGGTCCACCGCGAGGCCCCCGGCGCCGAAGTCATGATCAGCATCACGCCGCTGGTGGCCTTTGAGTCCGGCATCGAACGCATGAATCGCCTGATCGACTACGACAGCATCGGCGTGCACACCTACCCCGTTGGCTTCATCCCCGATCTCAGCCTGACGGACAACATCAAGGATCAAATCGCCCGCGCGCAACGCGCCGGTGAAGGGCGCCCCGTGATCATCTTGGAAACGGGCCTGCACACCGAAGCGCCGCCCTGGACCGAACGGCTTCAGGCCGACTACTTGGAAGCCGTCAGCAAGGCCAGCCGCGAGGCGGGCGCAAAAGGCATCTTTTTCTACCAGTACCTGGACAATCCGGAAGAAGCCGGACGCGAAGCCCATTTCGGCCTGCTCCGGCCAGATCGCTCGCCCAAGGAAGCGTGGTCGCGCTACCAGTCCATCATTCAGCGCGACCGGCCATAAGATCCTTCGGCCCCTCGGCCAAGGCATCGAAAACCGTTTTCTTGGCCAGCCAGACGATACCGCCGGTCAGTCCCGCCGTCGCCAACAGATTGCCGCCGCAGCTCAGACGGACACCGCCGTTGCCGGTCCAGGTCAACGCGAGTCCGTGCGGAACCGTCACCAGCCAACCCGCCCAGATCGACAACACCCGATGCAGGCCATCACCCAGCAGCATCAAGCCGACCGGCAGCGCCATCCACGCCAACTGCATCCAGCGGCCCGGGAAAACGACCACGTAGAGTACGCCAAGGGCCAAGACCGGCCACAACGGGAGCGTCGGCCCCGCGATGGTGGCACCGAACAGCACTAAGTCGACTCGCGCGCCGCATTCCCGGCACACATCGGCCTGCAGGATGCTGGCGATGAAAACCGCGCTTAGGGAGACAAACATGAAAGCGGCGCTGATCATGGCAGCGCCCAGGCGACGCGTGTTCCAACTCATCTGGGACCTCTCCGAATCTGGATGCATCATCGCCGGGTCGACCGGGGGCGCCCGGAAACGGGTAGTTCTGCAACAACATCGGCTGTCTTACAATACCCTTTACCCGTTTCTCATCCCGCAACCAAAGGACTTCTCCATGCAGGCCAGCCTGATCCTGATCCGGCACGGCAAATCCGTCTGGAACGCGCAAAACCGATTCACCGGCTGGGTCGACGTTCCCTTGGCGGCTGACGGTTGGAACGAGGCGGCCCGAGCCGGTCACCTGCTCGCCGATCGGGCCTTCGATGTAGCGTTTACATCCCATCTGCAGCGCGCCATCACCACCTTGCAGGTCGTGCTGCGCGAGAATCGCAGCGGCCGGACGCCTATTTTCCTCCCGGCCGAAGGCACCTTGCCACGCGAGTCCTACCGGCCGGCAGGGCACGAATTTCCGGTCTACCTGCATGTCACGGCGCTGGCCGAACGCCATTACGGCGACCTGCAGGGACTGAACAAGGACGAGGTCCTGGCGCGTCACGGCGAGGCCCAGTTCAAACAGTGGCGGCGCGGCTACGACACCCCGCCGCCGCACGGCGAAAGCCTCAAGGACACCTGTGAGCGTGTGCGCCCCTACTTCGAGCGGCACATTCGCCCGGAGCTCTCGGCCGGCAAGCAAGTTCTGATTTCGGCACACGGCAATTCGCTGCGCGCACTCACCAAGGATCTCGAAGGCATTTCGGATGCAGACATCATGGATCTCGAAATCCCCACCGGGGTCCCGATCGTCTATGATCTCAAGGTCACGCCTGAAAAAATCGAGATTCGGGGCAAGTCGATCCTGAGCTGATCTCCGGCCGATCATCAGAGCAGACCTACAAGGAGGGACCGCCGTGGCATGGAGCCTTTTGCTGGTGCGCTTTCTGGCGGGTGTCTTTCTCGCCAACGGCATTCCCCACTTCGTTCACGGGATGTCCGGCCGGCCGTTTCCGACCCCGTTTGCCCGCCCGCCGGGCGTTGGCGATTCCTCGCCTGTGACCAATGTGCTGTGGGGTTTCGCCAATTTCCTGGGTGGCGCCTTGCTGCTGGGCGCCATGGCACCTTATCAGCCCGGCTACAACAGCGAAACCGCCGCAGTCGCACTGGGGGCCTTGGTGCTCGCAGTCGTTCTCGCATGGCATTTCGGGCGGGTCCACGCGACAGCCGCCACGCGGTGAAGGCGCACGGGTATTCGGCAGGCGCCTGCTTTGTTATTGTCCTGACATATTTGCCGGGAGCCCTGCATGTCTAGCCCTCCGTCGGCCGCGACCCGGCCCTTGATCTGCGAACTCAAGGGAAGCGGATTCACGTTCACGGTGCTCAAAATATTCGATGCCGACATCGCGCGTCTGGGCGCCGAGGTGGCGCGCCGCATCGACCAGGCGCCGGAGTTCTTCCGGGGTGCGTCCGTGATCGTCGATGTACAAGCCGTCGCCAAGGACGCATGGCACCTCCCGGAACTGATCACCATGCTTCGGGACCTGGAGCTCGTCCCCATTGCGATCAGGGGCGCAGGTTCGGCCCGCGAAGACGAGGTGCGGGCAATGGGTCTCGGCATACTGGGCGAGAGCCGCGCACCGGCCATCGAAGCCAAACCCGAGGTCGTCGAGAAACCGGCGACAGCCCGACTGGTCACCGAGCCCGTGCGCTCCGGTCAGCAGATCTATGCCAAGGGCGATCTGATCGTCGTCGGCGCCGTCAGCCATGGCGCCGAATTGCTCGCGGAGGGCAATATCCACGTCTACGGCCCGCTGCGGGGTCGCGCGCTGGCAGGCTTGCGCGACAATCGGAGCGCTCGCATTTTCTGCCGCTCGCTGGAGGCGGAGCTGATCTCCATCGCCGGCTACTACCGGCTGGCGGAGGATCTCGAGCCCGCCCAGCGTGGCCATCCGGTACAGATCCATCTGGATGGGGAAAATCTGCACGTCCTGCCGTTGTGACAGCCGTGCCGCTTTCAACTTTTGACTGAACGATCGAGGAGCATCAGCCTTGGCACGCATCATCGTGGTGACCTCCGGCAAGGGTGGGGTCGGAAAAACCACCACATCGGCCGCCTTTGGAACCGGTCTGGCCTTGCGGGGCTTCAAGACCGCCGTCGTGGACTTCGACGTCGGCCTGCGCAACCTCGACCTCATCATGGGCGTCGAGCGGCGCGTGGTGTACGACTTCGTCAACGTCATCCATGGCGAGGCTACGTTGGGTCAGGCGCTGATCCGCGACAAGCGCCTGCCCAATCTTTCGATCTTGGCCGCCTCGCAGACGCGCGACAAGGATGCGCTAACCCAAGATGGCGTCGGCCGTGTGCTGGAAGAACTGTCGCGCGAGTTCGACTACATCATTTGCGACTCACCTGCCGGCATCGAGAAGGGCGCGCATCTGGCGATGTACTTCGCCGACGACGCCATCGTGGTGACCAATCCGGAGGTCTCCTCGGTGCGCGATTCGGATCGCGTGCTGGGTCTGCTTGCCAGCAAGACGCGTCGGGCCGAGCGCCAGGAAGCCAAAGTGAACGAGCACCTCATCATCACCCGCTATGCGCCCAAACGCGTCAGCAAGGGCGAGATGCTGAGCTTGCAGGACGTGCAGGAAATCCTCTCGATCCCGCTGCTGGGCGTCATCCCCGAATCGCCGAGCGTGCTGCAATGTTCCAATGCCGGCACGCCGGTCATCCTGGAAGACAAGAGCGAGGCCGGCCAAGCCTATGGCGACACCGTCGCCCGTTATCTCGGCGAATCGCGTTCCTTGCGTTTCGTGGAAGAGGAAAAAGGCTTTCTGCGGCGGCTGTTCGGAGGCTGAACCATGGGCATTCTGAGTTTCTTCCGCTCCTCCAACAAATCCAGCGCGTCGGTGGCCAAAGAACGCCTCCAGATCGTGGTCGCCCACCAGCGCCGCGAGAGCCAGCGCCCGGATTACTTCCTGAACTTGCAACGCGATCTTCTGGAGGTCGTGCGGCGCTACGTGACCGTGAGCGACGACGCAGTAAAGGTCGAGGTCGACCACCAGGGCGATTGCGACATACTGGAACTCAACATCGTTCTGCCGGATCGCTGA
>DAOKZK010000006.1:0-65605 GCA_035325645.1 Candidatus Macondimonas sp.
GTTTCTCCCGGCCGAAAAGCCGGGAGTGGATTGAAACCACCTGATGCCAGCCGCATTCCTGCACGGCGTCGGTTTCTCCCGGCCGAAAAGCCGGGAGTGGATTGAAACCGGCATCCAGAAAGTTTTGTCGCTGCCGGTCTTGGTTTCTCCCGGCCGAAAAGCCGGGAGTGGATTGAAACTCTACAACACCTTCAACCTGCTCGGCTTCGACGCGTTTCTCCCGGCCGAAAAGCCGGGAGTGGATTGAAACATCTCGTCCCAGTAGCGATAGACCAGGAACGCGCGTTTCTCCCGGCCGAAAAGCCGGGAGTGGATTGAAACTATAAGGACACTCGCGACAAGGCCATGAATCCCGGCGGTTTCTCCCGGCCGAAAAGCCGGGAGTGGATTGAAACTTTTCATGGGCTTCGCCTTGGCGCGTGGCGCGCAGGTTTCTCCCGGCCGAAAAGCCGGGAGTGGATTGAAACACCCGCGTCGACGCCACCGCCAATCAGGTCTCGATCGTTTCTCCCGGCCGAAAAGCCGGGAGTGGATTGAAACACGGTGAGCGCAACGCCGCCGGCGCCGCCGGCGCCGTTTCTCCCGGCCGAAAAGCCGGGAGTGGATTGAAACCTCAGCAGGCCCGCCCGCGTGGTTGCGCCGACGAGCGTTTCTCCCGGCCGAAAAGCCGGGAGTGGATTGAAACACTGCGTCCGCGATACTTGATGGCCCACGCTCTGCGGGTTTCTCCCGGCCGAAAAGCCGGGAGTGGATTGAAACTTGCAGCGCCTGTCGCGCCGCTACGGCTATGCCTTGTTTCTCCCGGCCGAAAAGCCGGGAGTGGATTGAAACATCGCGTCCGGCGGGATCTGCGCGCCGATCATGCGTTTCTCCCGGCCGAAAAGCCGGGAGTGGATTGAAACAAGGCAGACCTTGCCGCCGACGGAACGACGAGCGGTTTCTCCCGGCCGAAAAGCCGGGAGTGGATTGAAACGCGAGGGAAGAATCCATCGTCGTCGAGTTCGACGGTTTCTCCCGGCCGAAAAGCCGGGAGTGGATTGAAACACCTGCCCCGGCTGCGGAGTGCGGTTTCTGGCGGCGTTTCTCCCGGCCGAAAAGCCGGGAGTGGATTGAAACTTGACCTCCAGCATAGGGCAGCATCTGGCTCTGACGTGTTTCTCCCGGCCGAAAAGCCGGGAGTGGATTGAAACATATGATCATCAACCTCACCCAGCACAACTCCACGTTTCTCCCGGCCGAAAAGCCGGGAGTGGATTGAAACGACCAGACGTAGTGGGCTGCGACGTGTGGCGCTTCGTTTCTCCCGGCCGAAAAGCCGGGAGTGGATTGAAACACGGGCCGCGCAAACAGGCGCAGAACGGCTCCAAGAGTTTCTCCCGGCCGAAAAGCCGGGAGTGGATTGAAACAACATCCTTTTTTATGTACGTCGCTGCGCGCATCAGTTTCTCCCGGCCGAAAAGCCGGGAGTGGATTGAAACACGCCATGCGCTCTCATCGCCCATCCGACATATGTTTCTCCCGGCCGAAAAGCCGGGAGTGGATTGAAACGCCGCCAGTCCGAAGCGAAGCATCTGCTCGCCTGAGTTTCTCCCGGCCGAAAAGCCGGGAGTGGATTGAAACCGGCGGAACGAGTACAGCGCCATGAGAACTCGCATCGTTTCTCCCGGCCGAAAAGCCGGGAGTGGATTGAAACCGCGGTGTCACAGTAGTGTCCACAATGTTGCTGACGTTTCTCCCGGCCGAAAAGCCGGGAGTGGATTGAAACTGAGGAGACAGACATGAGCGAGATTTACACCCCGGTTTCTCCCGGCCGAAAAGCCGGGAGTGGATTGAAACGAGGGAGTGCGGTAATGGGATTCACGATTGCGCGGTTTCTCCCGGCCGAAAAGCCGGGAGTGGATTGAAACGATACCACGTCGGAGTCGATGACGCGGCTGTCAGACGTTTCTCCCGGCCGAAAAGCCGGGAGTGGATTGAAACCTGGGAATACGTCGACGTTGTTTCCAGGCGTCCAGGTTTCTCCCGGCTGAAAAGCCGGGAGTGGATTGAAACGAGCAGGCGGCGCGCGGAGCCATCCGCCAAGAGGCCGTTTCTCCCGGCCGAAAAGCCGGGAGTGGATTGAAACTTGTCGGCAAGCTTGCCGCCGTAATAGAACGCCCGTTTCTCCCGGCCGAAAAGCCGGGAGTGGATTGAAACCTCACGTCCGCGACTCCGGCATGCGCCCGCGCTGGTGGTTTCTCCCGGCCGAAAAGCCGGGAGCGCATCTCGGGCGCAAGGTCAGCGCAATTCGCCACGCGTTCATCGTCTGCGTCCAGGCCAGGCTTGTCGCAGTGGCACCAGTGGCTTGATTCCCTTAAGATTTGACCCCTCTCTTGCGCTCTGCCTGCGGTTTTTTCCATGCATTACCCCGAATCTTTCGATGTCATCGTCGTCGGTGGCGGCCATGCCGGCACCGAGGCCGCGCTGGCGAGCGCGCGGCAGGGCTGCCGCACGCTGCTGCTCACCCACAATCTGGAAACCCTGGGGCAGATGAGCTGCAACCCGGCCATCGGCGGCATCGGCAAGGGCCATCTGGTGCGAGAGGTCGATGCGCTGGGCGGCTTGATGGCGCAGGCGGCGGACCACGCCGGCATCCAGTTCCGCACGCTCAATGCGCGCAAGGGGCCGGCGGTTCGGGCGACCCGTGCCCAGGCTGATCGGGCGCTCTATCGCGCGTTCGTGCGCCGCGCGCTGGAGCAGCAGCCCAACCTCACGCTGTTCCAGCAGGCCGTGGACGATCTCATCATCGAGCAGGGGCGGATCTGCGGGGCCATCACCCAGATGGGGCTGCGCTTTCGCGCGCGCGCCGTCGTGCTGACGGCGGGGACCTTCCTGGCTGGCCGAATCCACATCGGCCTCGAACAGCACGAGGGCGGCCGCGCCGGCGATCCGCCCGCCCGGACGCTGGCGGCCCGGCTGCGCGAGCTGCCGCTGCGCGTCGGTCGGCTCAAGACGGGCACGCCGCCGCGACTGGACGGCCGCACCATCGACTACGCGCGTCTGCAGCCGCAACCGGGGGATGATCCGCTGCCGGTGTTTTCCTTCCTGGGCCACGCGGCGCAGCATCCGCCCCAGGTGCTCTGCCATATCACACACACCAACGAGCGCACCCACGACATCATCCGCGCGGGCCTCGACCGCTCGCCCATGTATACGGGCGTGATCGAGGGCATTGGTCCGCGCTATTGCCCGTCGGTCGAGGACAAGATCACCCGCTTCGCCGACAAGACCGCGCATCAGGTCTTTCTGGAGCCGGAGGGCCTGAACACCTCGGAGGTCTATCCCAACGGCATCTCGACCAGTCTGCCCTTCGACGTGCAGTACGCACTGGTGCGCTCCATGGCCGGGCTGGAAAACGCACACATTCTGCGGCCGGGCTATGCCATCGAATACGATTTCTTCGATCCGCGCGATCTGTGGCCGTCCCTGGAGTCGCGCCATCTGCCGGGGCTGTTCCTGGCCGGGCAGATCAATGGCACAACGGGCTACGAAGAAGCGGCCGCGCAGGGGCTGATTGCCGGGCTCAACGCCGCCCGGCAGGCGCGCGGGCTCCCGCCATGGACGCCGCGCCGGGACGAGGCCTATGTCGGGGTGCTCATCGATGATCTCATCACCCGCGGCACGGCCGAGCCTTATCGCATGTTCACCAGCCGCGCCGAATACCGGCTGCTGCTGCGCGAGGACAACGCGGATCTACGCCTCACCCCCATCGGGCGTGAACTGGGGCTGGTGGACGATACGCGCTGGGCGGCGTTCGAGCGCAAGCAGACGGCGATCGCGAATGAACAGGAGCGTCTCCGGCGGACCTTTCTGCGCCCTGGCGATGCCGCCGCTGCGGCGCTCGAAACCCTGCTCGGCGCACCGATCGAGCGCGAGCAGCGGGCGCTCGACCTGTTGCGCCGGCCGGAAGTGGATTACGGCGCACTGGCCGCGATCATCGGCAATCCGGTTGCGGACCCGGCCGTGGCCGAACAGGTCGAGGTGCAGGCGAAATACGCCGGCTACATCGAGCGCCAAACGCGCGACATCGAGCGCCAGCGCGTCCATGAGGAAACCCCCTTGCCGGCCACCTTCGATTACGGACGGGTCGCCGGGCTGTCGCATGAGGTGCGCCAGAAGCTGGAAGCCGGCCGGCCGGCCACGCTGGGTCAGGCCGCGCGCCTGCCGGGCATCACACCCGCGGCCATTTCGCTCTTGCTCATCCACCTGAGGCGCAGCGCCGCATGAAATTCGTGACGGTTCGGGGTCTGTCGATGCTGGCTGCAGGGATCCTGAGCCTGCTCACGCTGGCCAGCTGTTCGGATTCGGCGGATAACCCCTCCGCGCGTCAGAGTCCCTCGATCGAGAACGGGCTCACGGTGCTGCGCAAGGCCAACGGCACCGAACCGCAGACCCTCGATCCGCATCGCGCCGAGGATGTGTCATCGGCCAACATTCTGCGCGACCTCTATGAAGGGCTGGTGCTGACGGGCGCCGAGGGGCCACGGCCGGGCGTGGCGGAGCGCTGGGAGATCAGTCCTGATGGGCTGCGCTATGTGTTTCATCTGCGCCCGACCGCACGCTGGTCCAACGGTGATCCGGTGGTGGCGGGGGATTTCGTCGCCGGCATGCGCCGCACGGTCGATCCGGCGACCGGTTCGAACTACGGCATGATTCTCGCGCCTATTGCCCAGGCCGAGGCCATTCTGGCCGGGCAGGCCAAACCTGAGACGCTGGGCGTACATGCAATCGATGATCACACGCTGGAAATCCGGCTGAAGGCGCCCACGCCGTATTTCCTGAGCCTGCTCACTCATTCGACCACCTATCCCATCCATCGCCCCTCGCTGGCCGAGCATGGCGAGCGCTTCACGCGGCCGGGCAATCTGGTGACGAACGGCGCCTATCAGCTCACTGAGGCGGTGGTGCAATCTCACATCACCCTGAGCCGCAATCCGCATTACTGGGACAATGCCCATACCCGCATCGACAAGGTGCGCTATTCGGCCATTGAGGATGCCTCCAGCGAGTTCAAGCGCTACCGCGCCGGCGAGGTGGACTGGGGCAGCGTGCCGACGGCCGATTTCGCCTGGGCCAAGGCCAATCTGGGCGAGGAGTTGCACATTCATCCCTATCTCGGGGTGTATTACTACGGTTTGAACCTCACCCGCGCGCCGTTCAAGGATGCGCCGGCATTGCGGCGGGCACTCAGTCTGGCCGTCGATCGGGAAATCCTGACCGAAAAGATCACCCGCGGCGGGGAAATTCCGGCTTACGGCTGGGTTCCGCCCGGCCTGCCGGGCTATGAACAGGCGACGCCGGATCACGCGCACTGGACCCGTGAAGCCCGTTTCGCCGAGGCAAAACGGCTCTATGCCGAGGCAGGGTATTCGCCAGAGCGTCCGTTGCGTGTCGAGATCCGCTACAACACCCAGGAGGACAACCGCAAGATCGCGGTGGCCGTCGCGCAGATGTGGAAGCAGGTGTTGGGTGTGGAGACGACACTGTTCAACGAGGAATGGAAGGTCTTTCTGCAGAACCGCAAGCAGAAACAGGTCACGCAGGTGTTTCGCAGTGGTTGGATCGGGGACTACGCCGATCCTTATACCTTCCTCGAACTGCTGCATTCCCAGCACGGCATCAACGATTCGGGCTACGCCAATCCGGCCTATGACGCCTTGCTCGCCCGCATCAGCGCCCTGCCCGGCGGCGCCGAGCGCGATGCTCTGATGCATGAGGCCGAAACCATGATGCTTGCCGACGACCCGGTGATGCCGCTGTTTTTCTACGTCAGCAAGACACTGATCAAGCCTTGGGTGAAGGGCTATCGGCCCAACATCATGAACCAGCACTACACCAAGGACCTGTGGATCGAGCCGGCCGGCGGCTGACCGATGCGCGGGCGGCCAGCGCCTTGCGAAAAAGCGCCAAATCGTGATAAAAAGCTCCCCTTCTTTTCAACGCGCCCGCGGCCGTCGGTTCGGCGCGCACCGTTTCGACCCGATTGAGGATTCGACCCCATGTCCCGAGTTTGCCAGGTTACCGGGAAGCGCCCGATCACCGGGAACAACGTGTCCCATGCCAACAACAAGACCAAGCGTCGGTTTTTGCCCAATCTGCACGAGCAGCGCTTCTGGGTGGACTCCGAGCGGCGTTTCGTGCGGCTGCGTGTCTCCACCAAGGGCATCCGTATCATCGACAAACTGGGTATCGACGCGGTTCTGGCCGACATGCGCAAGCGCGGCGAACAGGTCTGAGGGGCTGAATCATGCGTGACAAGATCAAACTGGTTTCGACGGCAGGCACCGGCCACTTCTACACCACGACCAAGAACAAGCGCACCAAGCCGGAAAAGATGGAGATCAAGAAGTTCGATCCCGTCGTACGGCAGCACGTCATGTACAAGGAAGCCAAGATCAAGTAAGGGCTGCTCCGGTTGCCTTTGCGGAACATCTGGGTTCCTGACTGAAAAGCCCGCGTGAAGCGGGCTTTTTCGATGCGGAACAGGCTGCATGCCCGAGTTGCCAGAAGTCGAGACCACGCGCCGGGGTATTGCGCCTGGCATCACCGGGCGTCGTGTGCTTGCCATGGACGTTCGGCAATGGAACCTGCGGTGGCCGATCCCGGCCGAGTTGCCGGAGCAGGTGACAGGGCAGGTCGTCCTGGGCATCGATCGGCGCGGGAAGTATCTTCTGATGCGGTTCGAACCGGGCACGATGCTGGTCCACCTGGGCATGTCCGGCAGCCTGCGCCTGACCGACGCCGCCGAGCCGGCGCGCCGCCATGATCACGTGATCTGGCAACTCGACAACGGCCTCAGCCTGCGTCTGCACGATCCGCGGCGCTTCGGGTCGGTGCTGTGGACCGACGAACCCGCCGAGCAGCATCCATTGCTGCGCGATCTGGGGCCAGAACCCTTGTCGGCGGCATTCAGCGCAGCATATCTCAAGCACCTCACGGCCCATCGGCGCGCGGCCATCAAGACCACCCTGATGGACGCCCGGGTCGTCGTTGGGGTGGGCAACATCTACGCCAGCGAAGCCTTGTTCCTGGCCGGCATTCATCCGGCGCGCGCCAGCGGACGCATCGCCCTGTCGCGCTATGGGCAACTGGTGAGCGCGGTGCGGCAGGTGCTGGAAGAGGCGATCGCCGCCGGCGGCACGACCCTGCGCGACTTTGTCGGTGGCGATGGCCGGCCGGGGTATTTTGCGCAGCAGCTCCGGGTATATGGCCGGACATCGCAGCCTTGTCGTATGTGCGCCGCGCCCATTCGGCACCAGCGCCAAGGGCAGCGTTCCAGCTATTTCTGTCCGGCATGCCAGAAGTGAACGATGCGCCGGTGCTTGAAGGCGCGCGTTGATCCCCGTCCGCTGTTGCGGTAGCATTCTCCCTCTTTTGTCGCCGGAATCGGCGATTCTCCTTGCCTCACCGACCGATCGGGAGGCTTTCATCCGTAAGGAGCGTCCATGCGTCACTATGAAATCGTGTTTTTGGTTCACCCCGATCAGAGCGATCAGGTGCCCGCCATGTGCGAGCGCTACCGTTCAGTGATCGAGGCGGACGGCGGTCGGATCCACCGACTGGAAGACTGGGGTCGGCGCCAGCTCGCCTATCCGATCGAGAAGGTCTACAAGGCCCATTACGTCCTCATGAATGTCGAGTGCAGCCAAGCCGCGCTTGGAGAACTCAAGAGCGCATTTCGGTTCAACGATGCGGTCCTGCGCAACCTGATCATGACCCGGCCCGGCGCCGATACCGGCCCTTCGCCTCTGCTCAAGTCGCGCGATGAAGAGCGCAGCGACGAAGGGCGTTCGCGCGGTCCGGTTCGGGAGACCGCCGTCGTGGAAGGGGATGATGACGAGGACGATGAAGGCGCGAACGACTGAGGTTCGCCCAAAGTGCGAGGCCACCCGTCCGGCCCTCGCTCGCCGACCGTTTCGAGGAGAGATTCATGTCACGTAATTTTCGTCGACGCAAGTACTGCAAATTCACTGCCGAAGGCATCACCGAGATCGACTACAAGGATCTCGTGACGCTCAAGGCGTACATCGCGGAGACCGGCAAGATCGTGCCGAGCCGCATTACCGGGACCAGCGCCCGCTACCAGCGGCAATTGGCCAAGGCCGTGAAGCGCGCACGATTCCTGGCGCTGCTGCCTTATACCGACCAGCACTGAGCGCACCGCCGGGGAAGGCGCATGCAGACGCTGGCCCGCTACACGATGTCGGGGTTCTGGCAGGCCGTTCTGGTCGTCAGCATGCTGGGCATTGGAGCATGGGTTCTGTTCCCGCTCATGTACCTGTCCGGTGCGCTGTTGGCATTGATCGCCATGCAGCTGGGCCCGATGAAGGCCGTTCAGGTGGTTGCGGCCTGCATCCTGCTGCAGGGGGCGGCGGGCGCCGCGCTGATTGCTTCGCCCATGTCCGCGATGGCGTTGGCGTCTCTCCTGTGGGTGCCGGTGGTCGCGCTGGCTGGACGCGTGTGGCAGCGGGCCAGTTTGCCGTCGGCCTTGAGCATGGTGGCGGTGCTCGGATTGTTGGCTGTGGTCGCATTCTACGCGCTGCATGACGATCCGGCCCTGTGGTGGCAGCAACGGGTCGAGCGCGTGATCACCAGCGAGATGGGTCCGTTTCAGGGCGGTGCCGAGACGGAGCAGAACCTGAGCGCCGTCCTGCAGGGGGTGGCGCCCTTTCTGCCGGGCGCATTCGCGGCAGTGTGGGTCATGGGTCTCGCGGTCAGTCTGGTGATGGGGCGATGGCTGCAGTCGCGCCTGTATCGGCCCGGCGCGTTCGGCACCGAGTTTCAGGCGTGGCGCCTGCACCGCGCCTGGACCGCGGTGGCGGTCGTCTGTGCCGCGGGCACGGTCTGGCAGGCCGATGCCGCCGTCAATCTTCTGGTGCCTTTGACGGTGGTCCTGTGCCTGCCGGCCTTGGGGTTGTTGCACGCACTGCTTCGCGATCGTTCGGCAGGGCGCCTCTACCTCGGGTTGCTATATGCGGCCCTGCTGCTGATGCCGCACCTGGCGATGATTTTGGCGGGGGTTGCACTGCTGGACAGTTGGATGGATTTCCGGGGTCGCGCCCGCAAGTCCGAATCATGAATCGACGTATCGGGATGTTGAGATGGACGTGATTTTGCTGCAGAAAGTAGAGAACTTGGGTGGTCTGGGCGATCGCGCCTCTGTTCGGCCGGGATATGCCCGAAACTACCTCATTCCCTTCGGCAAGGCGGTACCCGCCACGCCGGATCGGATCGCAGAGTTCGAGAGCCGGCGCGCCGAGCTGGAACGTCAGGCGGCGGAGAACTTTGCGCATGCCCAGGGCCGCAAGAACGAACTCGAAAGCGTGACCGTCACGCTCCGGGCCAAGGCGTCCAGCGAAGGCAAGCTCTACGGATCGATCGGCAGTGCCGATGTGGCCGAGGCGCTGTCTGCTTCGGGCCATCCGGTCGAACGGCGCGAAGTGCGCCTACCCGACGGTCCGATTCGCATGACCGGTGAGTATGATGTGGCCGTTCACCTGCATACCGATGTCGATGCCGTAATCCACATCGTGGTGGTCGGCGAGGAATAATCCCCTTCAAGCGAGTTCGTCGCCCGCATGGGGCGGCGCGGGAAGGCCAGGCATGAGCGAGCGACGCCAAGCGGCAGGATCGACCCATTCGGGCGATCTTGCCGCCATGCGCGTTCCGCCGCATTCCCGGGAGGCCGAACAGTCGCTGCTGGGCGGTCTCATGCTCGATGAGGCGAGTTGGGAAGTCGTCGCCGATCAGGTCACGGAGGATGATTTCTATTTCTCGGCCCACCGGCTGATTTTTCGGGCGTTGGCGCATCTGGCCGAAGCCGCACAGCCACGCGACGTGGTTACCGTTTCGGAGTGGCTGCAACGCGATTCGGCGCTCGAAGCCGCCGGCGGCCTGGCCTACCTCGGCACACTGGCCCGCGATACGCCCAGCGCGGCCAACGTAGGTGCCTATGCGGCCATCGTGCGTAGCCGCAGCGTCCTGCGCCAGTTGATCCGCGTCGGAACCGACATCGCGCAAAGCGGCTATGAGCCGCAGGGCCGCGAAGTGCCTGAGCTGATCGATGCGGCCGAGCGGCAGGTTTTCCAGATTGCCGAAGCGGGCCTGCGTCACAAGCAGGGCTTCGTGCCCATCCGGCGTCTTCTGGCCGAGACCCTGGACAAGATCGATACGCTGTTCCAGTCCGACAATCCGATCACGGGACTCGCGACCGGGCTCGTCGACTTCGACGAAAAAACAGCGGGGCTGCAGCCGGGGGACCTGGTGGTCATCGCGGGGCGGCCGTCGATGGGGAAGACCAGCTTCGCCATGAATCTGGCTGAGCACGCCGCAATTCGCGACAAGGTGCCGACCGCGATCTTCAGCATGGAAATGCCTGGTCAGCAATTGGCCATGCGCATGATCTCCTCGCTGGGCCGTATCGACCAGAGCCGGGTGCGCACCGGACGCCTGACCGACACCGACTGGCCGCGCATCACCTCGGCTGCGACCCTGATCGCCGAGGCGCCCATGTTCATCGACGATTCCCCGGCGCTGTCGCCGACCGAGATCCGCGCGCGCGCGCGGCGTCTGAAACGCGAGCACGGTCTGGGACTCATCGTGGTGGACTACCTGCAGCTGATGCAGATTCCCGGCAACCAGGAAAACCGAGCCTCGGAAATCGCCGAGATCTCGCGCAGCCTGAAAGCGCTGGCCAAGGAGTTGAGCGTCCCGGTCATCGCGCTGTCCCAGCTCAACCGCAATCTCGAACAGCGCCCCAACAAGCGACCGGTGATGTCCGATCTGCGCGAATCGGGCGGGATCGAGCAGGACGCCGACCTGATCATCTTCATCTATCGTGATGAGGTCTATAACCCCGAGAGCCCCGACAAGGGCAGCGCCGAGATCATCATCGCCAAGCAGCGCAACGGCCCCACGGGGACGGTGCGCCTGACCTTCCTCGGTCAGTACACGCGCTTCGAGAACTTTGCATCCGAAGACTACGGCGGGGGCTATGCATGAACGCGCTCCGGCGTGGTGCGCCCTGGATCGAGGTCGATCTGGCAGCGCTCACCCATAACCTCGCGGTGGTGCGTCGCCATGCGGCGGGTGCACGGATGATGGCGGTGGTCAAGGCCGACGCCTACGGGCACGGATTGCTGGCGGTGGCCCCTACTTTGGCTGCGCATGCCGACGCCTTGGCTGTGGCGCGCCTCGATGAGGCCCTGCAACTTCGGGCCGGAGGAGTCCGGGGGCCCGTCACGGTCCTCGAAGGCGTTTTCGATGCCGATGGCTTGCAACTGGCGGCGCAGCTTGGTCTGGAGTTGGTCGTGCACCATCCGCTTCAGGTCAACCTGCTCGAAAGCGCGTCCTTGCCGGATCGCGTGCGCGTCTGGCTCAAGGTCGATACCGGGATGGGACGGCTTGGGGTCGCCGTCGATGAGGCCGGTGCCCTGTGGCGGCGGCTGGCGGGCTGTCCGGCGGTGGCCGGACCGGTCGGCTGGATGACGCATCTGGCGCATGCCCGGCGGGGGGAGTGCCCTGAAACCGATCGCCAACTGTCGGCATTGGCAAGCGCGAGCAAGGGCCTGGCCGGTCCGCGCAACATCGCCAATTCCGCGGGCATCCTCGCGTGGCCTCAGACGCACGCCGACTGGGTGCGTCCGGGCATCATGCTGTATGGTGTCTCTCCCTTTGCGGGAGAGCAGGGCGCGGATGCCGGTCTGCGTCCCGTCATGTCGCTGTGTTCCGAACTGATCGCCGTGAAGCGGCTGCGCGCTGGAGATGCGGTTGGCTATGGTGGAACCTGGCGTGCACCGCAGGCAACATGCCTGGGCGTGGTCGCCGTGGGCTACGGCGACGGCTATCCGCGCACCCTGCCGAGCGGTACGCCGGTATGGGTGAACGGCCGCCCGGTGCCACTGGTGGGCCGCGTGTCCATGGATCTGTTGACAGTCGATCTGGGGCCTCAGGCGACCGAAACCGTGGGTGCGCGTGCGGTGCTTTGGGGGAATGGCGGCGCCTCCGTCGAAAGCCTGGCCGCGTCGCTCGGCACCATCGGTTACGAGCTGCTGTGCCGGATCACGCCGCGCGTGCAAAGAATCGTGCTCGCCGAGGAGGTCGGGGCGCAAACCGCGGTGCGGTCGGAGGGTGTGGTGCGCGCTGCGGCGACGGGTGGGCATGTCTAGGCGGTCGATGAAGCTCCGGTGTTGTCCCTGCGCCCGCGCCGACAATCCGCGCATGCCCACTTACGGCGGCGGAGCACTCACGGATGGGGACGTTTCATCGGTTTGGTGAGAGCGAAGCGGCTCGCCGCCGATCTCGGCACGCAACCTCGGCAATGCTTCGGGATGCTCGCGCTGCAGATAGACGATGAGCCCCTCGCGGATGGCGCAACGCAGATCCCACGCCTGGGGGGCATTGCGCGCGCTCATCAGGGCGCGAAGTTCGATGACCCGTTCGCGGCTGTCGGTCACCTGCAGGACGTTGACCTTGCCGTCCCAGAGCGGATGGGCCGCGAGCAAGCGGGTGAGTTCGGCGCGCAACGGCTCCAACGGCACCGCGTAGTCGGTATACAGGAAGACGCTGCCGATCAATTCGGCCGAGTTGCGCGTCCAGTTCTGGAATGGTTTTTCGATGAAGTAGTTGATCGGCAGGACGAGGCGCCGCCAGTCCCACAGCCGCACCACGACATAGGTCAGCGTGAGCTCCTCGATCCATCCCCATTCGTTCTCGACGATGACGGCATCGTCGATGCGGATGGGTTGGGTCAGGGCGATCTGAAATCCGGCCAGGAGATTGCCCAGGATCTTCTGGGCGGCGAAACCGACCACCAGACCCAGGATGCCGGCGGAGGTCAACAGGCTGGTCCCGAGCTGGCGGGCGCCGTCGAACAGCATCAATATCGATGCCCCGGCGATCAGCATGACGAGAAAGATGCCCAGTTTGCGCAGGAAGGAAAATTGGGTGCGGATGCTGCGCGCCTGCAGGTTGTCGGCGACGTGGATGGGGTAGCGGATGGCGACCAGCCGATCCATCACGTTGAGCGCGCGGATCAGCACCCAGGCCACGGTGATGATGAGCAGCATCGAGACGACCAGCTTGACCACGACGGTGTAGCGCGGCGCCGTCGGCAAAAGGGGACGCGCCAGCAGCAGCGCGATCAGCGGGAGGATCAGCTGCAGGCCGTTGGCCAGCACGGGGATGAACAACGACTCCAGCGTCGAGGCCTGCCGCTGACCCCAGCGTTCGGCAAAATGCGCCAGGCGTCGGGCGATGCGGTAGAGCACCCAGAACGTCCAGAGAAAGAGCAGGGCATCGCGCAGCTTCTCGAGCGGCAGCAGCAGCGTGATGCCGGTCTGGGTCTCCAGTGTCTTGAGCAGCGGTTGGAGCGACAGATAGATGCCCAGTAAGAGGGCGGCGCTCACCACCGGGGCGCGTGACGCGAGCAAAATCTCGCGGAGGATCTGTCGGAGCTCCGGCGGCGACGCGAGCTCTGGTTGACTGAGACCATTGGCCGGACGGAGCAGACGATGCAACATCGCGGCAACGAGGGCCGTGATGCCGAGGCCAGCGGCCGTCATGAGCCACACGGTCAGCGAGATCTGACGTACGCCGTCCATCGGTTCCGGTATCCTCTGCTCGCGGCGCTGCTGTGCATCAGGCCATCAGACGCAACAGGCCCTGCACGGGGATGCCGAGCCATGTGGGACGGTTGTTCAGCTCATAGCGGATTTCATAGAGGCATTTTTCGATCAGGAACAAGCGCAGCAGGCGCTGCATGACGTTTTCGTCCGCGGGGAAGGTCGCGGCGCCTGCCATGGCGGCGCGGTAGCCTTCCAGAAAGGCGGCCGCGGTTTCCTGTTCCCAAGCGAGCACGACCGGCTCCAGCCGCGGCCGGTCGGCCGGCCGTTCCGTGGTGCTCTGCGCCAGCGCCACCATGCCGGCGTAGTCGAAGGAGCGCAGCATGCCGGCAACGTCTCGCAGTGGTGAATGCTTGGCGCGTCGTTCGGCCAGCGGACGGGCCGGCTCACCTTCGAAATCGGTGATGACGAAGTCATCGGCGACCAACAGCACCTGCCCCAAATGATAATCGCCGTGATAGCGGCTGCGCACGATGGTGGCGGGCGGCAATTCGGTAGGCTGCAGCACATCCAGTACCCTTTGGCGCTGGGCGAGGAGGCGATGACAGCATTCGCGGATCACCTCCGGCAGCCGGTCGAGCGATTGCACGAGGGCGTCCAGGGTGGTCGTGGCTTCCCGGCGTACCGTGCCGAACCATCCATCCAGTTCGGCAGCGCTGACAGGCTCCGGAGCGAACGCGGGATCTCCGGTGACCTGCGCGAAACACTGGTGAAGTTCCGCCGTGCGGCGGCCCAGGTTGTGCATCTGGTGCGTGAAAAAGGCGTGCTGACTGGCGGCGCTGTCTTCGGCGGTTTCCGCTGGTGGTTCGGCCAGGACACGTTCGAGATAGCCCACCGTGTAGTCCCAGGCCGATCCCTGGTTGCTGAGGAAAGGCTGCAGGATCGCGAGGGTCAGACGATCTCCCGAAGGCGCTTGGTATTCGAGCGTGCCGGCCAAGGGCACGATGTGGGGATATCGGGCCTGTTGGGTGAGGAACGCGCCGACCTCGACTTCGGGGTTGATGCCCTGCTGTAGGCGTCCGTAAACCTTGAGGAACAACCGTTCGCCAAACAAGACCGCAATGTTGCTTTGCTCGAGCGCGGGATGATGGACGGGCTCCTGCAGCGCGCTGGGTAAATCGTCGATGACGCCGGTCGTCTGGAACCGCAAAATACCGCGACCCAGGGGCACCTCGCGTCCCTGATGCATGGCGGCCCCCAGTGCGCGGCAGAACGCCGCATCGCCATAGGCGCTGTAGAGGATGCCCATGCGTGCTTTCTGTCGCACGCGCGCCAGCGTCCACGGCAGCAAGCCGTGCAGTTTGTCCTCGGCGAGTTCGTCTTCCCAGGCCAGGGCGAGCGGCAGGAAATATTGTTGCGGTTCGCCTTCGGTGAAATGCACGTCGATGAGCGTCAGCAACCAGCGCCCGCCGCCGTCGCGCCATTCGCTCTGCTCGACAATCTCGATGCGTGCGATGCTGCGGCCCTTGCCCGCGAACCAGCGCTTGTCCTTGAGGTAGGGCGCAAGGATCTGCTGCTGGAATTGCGCCTGGGTCCGGCTTTCGATTGCCCGCCGCACGGGACTGACGAGCGCGCGCCCACCGACGAACGTCAGCCAGCCATCCGTCAGCACCAGGACCGGCAATTCCCGACTCGGGAGACGCTCCTGATGCCATGCGGGCGCATCCACGTCCCGCGCCAGACGGAAAGCATAATAGCCGTAGCCTTTCAGAGTGAGCAGATACGGCAGATCGCCGATCGGCGGGAAGGGCGTATGGCCCAGCAGCTCGACGGGGACGTGCTGCCGGTATTCGCCAAGATCCAGTTCGACCGGCTGGGCGGTGCGCGAGAGATTCACCACGCACAGGATCTTCTCGTCCTGCCATTCGCGCACATAGGCCAGGATCTTCCGGTTGCCGGGCGAGAGGAATTTCAGCGTGCCGTTGCCGAAGGCTCGATAAGTCTTGCGCGCCGCGATCAGCCGCCGCGTCCAGTGCAGCAGCGAGGACGGATTGCGCAGTTGCGCCTCGACGTTGATGGTCTGGTAGCCATAGACCGGATCCATGACGGGCGGCAGGAACAGGCGCTGCGGATCGGCGCGGGAAAACCCGCCGTTGCGGTCGGACGTCCATTGCATCGGGGTGCGCACGCCGTTGCGATCGCCGAGATAGACGTTGTCGCCCATGCCGATCTCATCGCCGTAGTACAGGATCGGCGAGCCCGGCAGCGTCATCACCAGGAAATTCATCAGCTCGATCTTTTCCCGGTTGTTGTCCATCAGCGGGGCCAATCGGCGCCGGATGCCGACGTTGAGCCGGGCGCGGGGATCCACGGCGTACATGGTGTACATGTAGTCGCGCTCGCGGCTGGTGACCATTTCCAGAGTCAACTCGTCATGGTTGCGCAGGAAGATCGCCCACTGACAGTTGTCCGGGATATCCGGGGTCTGCGCCATGATTTCCACGATGGGATGCCGATCTTCCTGGGCGATGGCCATGTACAGGCGCGGCATGAGGGGGAAGTGATACGCCATGTGGCATTCATCGCCTTCCCCGAAATACTCGCGCACGTCCTCCGGCCACTGGTTGGCTTCGGCGAGCAGCATGCGGTTGGGGTAGTTGGCGTCGATCACGGCGCGGATTTTCTTGATGACCGCATGGGTTTCAGGAAGGTTTTCGTTGTCCGTTCCCTCGCGCACGCACAGATATGGAATGGCGTCGAGGCGCAGGCCATCGACGCCCATGTCGAGCCAGAAGCGCATCACGCGGATCACGGCATTCACCACGGCCGGATTGTTGTGGTTGAGATCCGGCTGATGGGAGAAAAAACGGTGCCAGTAATAGGCCTGCGCCACATCGTCCCAGGCCCAGTTGGATTTTTCGGTGTCGGTGAAGATGATGCGCGTGCCCTCGAATTTCTTGTCGGTATCGCTCCAGACATAGAAATCCCGTTTGGATGAACCAGGCGGGGCACGGCGAGCCGCCTGGAACCAGGGGTGCTGATCCGAGGTGTGGTTGATGACCAACTCTGTGATCACCTTGAGGCGGCGTCGATGTGCCTCGCGGATGAAATGCTTGAAGTCCGCACGGGTGCCGTATTGCCGGTCGACGTTGCGGTAATCGGCGATGTCGTAGCCGTCGTCACGGAAAGGCGAGGGATAAAAGGGCAGCAGCCACAGCGTATTGACGCCCAGATCCTTCAGATAGTCGAGTTTTTCGGCGAGCCCGCGGAAATCGCCGACGCCGTCGTTGTTGGCATCAAAGAACGTCTTGACATGCAGTTCGTAGATGATCGCATCCTTGTACCACAAGGGGCTGTTCCACCATTCCGAAACGGCGTCGGACGGGGCGGATGCAGGGATGATTCCGGGTTCCATGCTGCGCTCTCCGCTCGGACGGTCTCTTATTGGAAGTAGTCGAAATCGCGCTCGCTGCGCAGACGTCGGCGCAGCCTGAGGATGTGGATCGGTGCGGACCGCGGGTCCAGCCGCACGAACTGGCGCGCGCCCTGCCACAAGAATCGCGCACCGGACAGAAGATCGTGCGCCTGAAAGGGGTCACCAGCGGTCATCCTGAAGGTTTCAAGCGGCAGTTCGATCCAGCCCGACTGCACATGGTGCGGATCGAGATTGGCCACCATGACCAGGAGATCGTCCTGGCCGTCCGCCGCTATGGCGGCTTTGCTGTAGCAAAGCAACAGATCGTTGTCGACCGGATGAAGGCGCAGGTTCCAGTCCTGCTGGAGCGCGGGGTTTTCGCGGCGGATGCGGTTCAGTCGGGTGATGAAGGGGGCCAGGCTGTCGGGCCGGTCCAGATCCCAATGGCGCAACTGGTATTTTTCCGAGTCGAGATACTCCTCGCTGCCGGGTTCACGGGCCTGGTGTTCGAGCAGTTCGAAAGCCGGACCGTAGATGCCGTAATTCGCGCCAAGGGTGGCCGCCAATGCCGCCCGGAGCATGAAGGCCGGCCGTCCGCCGTATTGCAGGAACTCCGGCAGGATGTCCGGCGTATTCGGCCACAGGTTGGGCCGGAAGTACTCGCGCGACTCGTGCTGGGTCAGCTCGTGCAGATAATCCGTGAGCTCCTGCTTGGTGTTGCGCCAGGTGAAATAGGTGTAGGACTGGCTGAAGCCCAATTTGGCCAGCCGGTGCATGATGCTCGGGCGGGTGAAGGCCTCGGAGAGGAAGATCACCTCCGGGTGGAGCTGTTTGATTTCATGGATCAGCCATTCCCAGAAGGCGAACGGCTTGGTGTGCGGATTATCGACCCGGAAGATCCGCACCCCCTGCTCGATCCAGAAGACGAAGATGCTCTTGAGTTCCGCCCACAGCGCCTGCCAGTCGTCGGTCTCGAAATCGAAGGGGTAGATGTCCTGGTATTTCTTGGGCGGATTTTCCGCATACTGGATCGAACCGTCGGGGCGGTGGCGAAACCACTCGGGATGTTCGTGCACGTAGGGGTGATCCGGCGAACATTGCAGGGCGATGTCCAGCGCGATCTCCAAGTCCATCTCGCGCGCGTGAGTGAGGAGACGGCGGAAATCCTCCAGTGAGCCAAGCTCGGGGTGTATCGCCTTGTGCCCCCCTTCCGGGCCACCGATGGCCCATGGCGAGCCGACGTCCCCGGGCCCCGCCGCGAGCGCATTGTTGGGGCCCTTGCGGAAGGTGCGGCCAATGGGATGGATGGGCGGCAGATAGACCACGTCGAAACCCATGCGGGCGATGTCCGGCAGGCGGGCGGCGCAATCGGTGAAGGTGCCGTGGACCGCGGCCGACGGGCCGCAGGAGCGCGGAAAGAGTTCATACCAGCTCGAGAAGCGCGCCCGCACCGGATCGACCGTCACCTGCAAGGGCGCATGGCTTTGGACGAACCGGCGTTCGGCGTGACGCGCCATGAGGTGCTCGAGGATGGGATCGGCCGCAAGGACACGGCCTTCCTCGGCGCCGGCAGCCGCCAACTGCGCGGCACAGGCCATGAGCGTGTCTCGGTCAGGCCCGCTGGCGCGTTGCCCCGCTGCATCTACCAGCAGGGCGCCGCTTTTGAGCGCGATCGCAATATCGGCCGCATCCGTCCGGCGCAGCAGGTCGTGGCGCCAGGTCAGGAAAGTGTCGATCCAGGCCGCAACGGCGTATTCGTAGCTCCCGATCCGCTCGACCGTGAAGACGGCCTGCCAGCGGTCGTTGGGCAGCGCCTGCATCGGTGCCTCCGCCCAGTCACCGTCTGCGAAGCGATATTGAACGACCGCGCCGATGCGGTCGTGGCCGTCGCAGAAGATCGACGCGGAGACCTCGACCTGCTCACCGACCGCGCGCTTGATGGCAAATCGACCGGCGTCGACCTCGGGTCGGACGCGCTCGATGACGACCCGCTGCCGTCCTTCCTGCGGATGCTGTGTCATGAGAGGTCCTCGTCTCAGGGTTCGTTCACCGGTCTCAGATAGACGACGCCCAGCGGGGGGAGCACGAGCGGGAGGGATTGAAAATGCCCTTGCGCGGCGACGGGAGCCGCGTCGATCCGACCCAGATTGCCGATGTTGCTGCCGCCGTAGATCGCCGCATCGCTGTTGAGCACTTCTTCCCACGATCCCCCAAAAGGCACCCCCAGACGATAGTTGTGCCGTGGGACCGGCGTGAAGTTGCAGACCACGATCACGACATCCTGCGGCCTATTGCCGCGGCGCATGAAGGCGATGACCGATTGCTCCCAGTCCTGGCAATCGATCCAGTCGAAACCCTCCGCGTTGAAATCCTGCGCATGGAGGCCCGGCAGGGTGCGGTAGCCGTGGTTCAGATCACCGATCCAGCGCTGCACGCCATCGTGCAGCGGATATTGCAGCACATGCCATTCGAGGCTTTCCTCGTGCTGCCATTCGCGTCGCTGACCGAATTCGCCGCCCATGAACAGCAGCTTCTTGCCGGGATGCGCCCACATGTAGCCATAGAGCAGGCGCAGGTTGGCGAACTGCTGCCACTCATCCCCAGGCATCTTGCCGATCAGCGCGCCCTTGCCGTGCACCACCTCGTCGTGCGACAGCGGCAGCAGGAAGTTTTCCGTGAACGCATACCAGATGCTGAAAGAGATCTGGCCGTGGTGATAGCGGCGATGGATGGGATCGGTCTGGAAATATTTGAGCGTGTCGTGCATCCAGCCCATGTTCCACTTCATGCCGAACCCCAGCCCCCCGGCATAGGTGGGCCGTGACACCATGGGCCAGGCGGTGGATTCCTCCGCGATGGTCTGGGTGTCGGGGTGATCCTGATAGACGGCCTCGTTGAGCTTGCGCAGGAAGGTCATGGCTTCCAGATTTTCGCGACCACCATGGCGATTGGGGATCCATTCGCCGTCGCGCCGTCCGTAGTCGAGGTAGAGCATGGAGGCTACGGCGTCCACGCGCAGGCCGTCGATGTGATATTTGTCCAGCCAGAACAAGGCGCTGGAGAGCAGGAAAGAGCGCACTTCGTTGCGGCCGTAATTGAAGATGGCGCTGTTCCATTCCGGGTGAAAGCCTTGCCGCGGATCGGCGTGTTCGAAGAGGTGCGTGCCATCGAAATACGCCAAACCATGCTCATCGCTTGGAAAGTGGGACGGCACCCAGTCCAGGATCACGCCGATGCCCGCCTGATGCAAATGGTCGACGAGGTACATGAAGTCCTGCGGCGTCCCGTAGCGCGCAGTGGGCGCGAAATAGCCCGTGGTCTGATAGCCCCAGGAGCCGTAGAAGGGGTGTTCCATGACGGGCAGCAGCTCGACGTGGGTGAACCCCAGACTGCGCGCATGATCGGCAAGCCGCGGGGCGATTTCGCGGTAGCTCAGAAAGCGGTTGCCGTCTTCGGGTACCCGCTGCCACGATCCCAGATGGACCTCGTAGATGGAAACAGGGGCGTCGAGGGCATTGGCCTGCCTGCGATGCGCCATCCAGTCGCCGTCACCCCAGGCGTAGTCGAGCGTCCACAGCCGGGAGGCGGTGGCAGGCGGGGGTTCGCTGTAGACCGCGAACGGATCGGCCTTGTCGACGGCATAGCCGTGATGGCGCGAGACGATATGGAATTTGTAGGGGCTGCCGATGGGGATCCCCGGCACGGTTCCTTGCCAGATGCCCGAGTCGTCCGTGCGCGCCGCGAGCGGATGGGTCTCCTTGTTCCAGCTGTTGAAATCGCCGATGACCGAGACTGCGGCCGCGTTGGGCGCCCAGAGGGCGAAGTGGACGACATGGGGTCCATCGTCTCGAGCCTCGATGTGCGCGCCGAGTTTCGCGAACAGGCGGGTGTGGGAGCCTTCCTTGAACAGGTAGATGTCGTGTGGGGTCAGGTGGTGAGCATGAGCGTTGGCAGGAAAGTTTTTCTTTTCCATCCTGGTTTCCTGTTGGCGGATGCAGGCGATGGTGAAGTTGGAGCGTGGCTGCCGCAGGTTGCCGCAGCGAGCCCATGGCGGGCGGACGTCGGGCACAGAGGTTTGCCGCGGCAAGGCTGATCGGTGAGGAACGTGCCCGGCCCCGTTGTTCCGACTTGGCAGAATCCGTAAGGTTCCGCGCCGACTGATGCGTGCACAGGAGGAGCGGCTCTGCAGCGATTTCCCTGGCGGCCGTTCAGTGTCTCTGACGCACGCGTGGTGCTGGCAGCAGCGTGCGCAGGCTTGTCTCGATGCCGCTGGCATCCAGGCCGCAGGCCGCGAGCAGTTCCTCCCGGCTGCCGTGTTCCAGGAAACGGTCGGGGAGCCCCAGGTGGGTGAGGGTTGTGGTCACGCCGTGGCGGGCCAGGCATTCGGCCACTGCGCTGCCTGCGCCGCCCGCGACGACATTGTCCTCGAGCGTGACCAGATGATGGTGGGTACGCGCCAATTCCAGCACCAGCGCTTCATCGAGGGGCTTGACGAAGCGCATGTTGGCGACCGTCGCGTTGACGGATTCGGCCGCATCGAGAGCGGGCGCGAGCAGCGCCCCGAACGACAGCACGGCAATGTCCCGCCCTTGGCGCCGCACTTCCCCGCGGCCCATGGGCAGGGGCGGGGCATCGGTGAGAAAGTCGACGCCCATGCCCGCCCCCCTGGGGTAACGCACTGCGGTGGGTCCCTGGATCGTCAGCGCCGTGTTGAGCATGGCACAGCATTCGGCCTCGTCCGCCGGCGCCATCAGCACCAGATTGGGGATGCAGCGCAGAAAGGAAAGGTCGAAGGCGCCGTGATGCGTCGCGCCATCCTGTCCCACCGGGCCGGCGCGATCAATGGCCAGGACCACGGGCAAATGCTGCAATGCGACATCATGGATGAACTGATCATAGGCCCGCTGCAGGAAGGTGGAGTAGATGGCCACCACCGGATGCATCCCTTCGCAGGCCATGCCCGCGGCCAGGGTCACTGCGTGCTGTTCGCAGATGCCAACGTCGAAGTAGCGGTCGGGGAAGCGCTTTTCGAACTCGACCAGCCCAGAGCCTTCACGCATGGCCGGCGTGATCGCAACCACGCGCGCATCGCGCGCGGCCGCGTCACAGACCCACGCGCCGAAAACCTGACTGTAGGTGGGCTTGGTATCCGGCCGGGCCGCGGGCAGGGTGCCGGTATGCGGATCGAAACGGGTGACCCCATGCCAGCCGATGGGATCCCGTTCAGCCGGGGCGAATCCCTTGCCTTTGCGGGTGACGACATGCAGGAACTGAGGCCCGGGCCGGTCACGCAGATTGCGCAGGGTTTCGATCAGAACCGGGAGGTCGTGACCATCGACGGGCCCGATGTAGTTGAAGCCCATCTCCTCGAACAGGGTCCCCGGTGCCACCATCCCCTTGACGTGCTCCTCGGCGCGCCTTGCGAACTCCCACATCGGTGGGACGTGCCGCAGGACCTTTTTGCCTTCCTCGCGGATCGTGCTGTAGAAGTGTCCGGACAGGATGCGGGCCAGGTAGTTCGACAATCCGCCCACGTTGGGCGAAATCGACATCTCGTTGTCGTTGAGGACGACCAGCATGTCGGCTCGCAGGTGGCCGGCGTGATTGAGCGCCTCATATGCCATGCCCGCCGTCATGGCGCCGTCGCCGATGATGGCCGCCACGCGGCGCTGCTCACCGCGGGCACGGAAGGCCGTTGCCATTCCCAGGGCGGCACTGATCGAGGTGCTCGAATGCCCCACGCCGAAGCTGTCATAGGGGCTTTCGGCGCGCTGCGGGAAGGGCGCGAGGCCGTGCAGCTTGCGGATGGTGGGCAGGGTCGCCCGCCGCCCCGTCAAGATCTTGTGAGGATAGGTCTGATGACCGACATCCCATACCAGCCGGTCATGGGGAGTGTCGAAAACGTAATGGAGCGCGATGGTGAGTTCCACCGTTCCCAGGTTGGCCGCGAAATGACCGCCGGATTGTCCGACCGTTTGAATCAGATAGTCGCGCAATTCTGCCGCCAACGTGGGCAGAGACGATTCGGGCAGCCGACGCAGGGCGTCGGGCGAATCGATGTGCGTCAGCAGCTGAGGTCTGGACGTCATGATGATGGGTACCCGGAAACCTTGCATTATCGGTCCGCTGGCTCTGCACTATCAAGGATAGATCAATCGCAGGACGCGTCAGCAGGGCCTGGTCAGCAACTCATTGGCCAGGCGGCGCAGCGGTTCCGCTGCGGTACCGAGGGCGGCGAGTTCATCCAACGCCTGCCGGTGGAGATCGAGCGCTTTTTGTTGGGCGCCGGGGAGACCCAGCAAGGCGGGGTAAGTCGCCTTGTCATGGGCGAGGTCGGCGCCCTGACGCTTGCCAAGGACGGCGGTATCAGTCGTGATGTCAAGGATGTCGTCACGCACCTGGAACGCCAGACCCAACGTCTTGGCAAAGCGGGCGAGCCGCTGATAGTCGGCATCTGTGTCGGCAAGTACCAGATCCGCCGCCAGGCACACGGCCGCCGCCATGAGGGCGCCGGTTTTCAGGGTGTGTATGGTTTCCAGTCGGCTTTCGTCGATGGTGCCGGCGCTTGCGGACAAGTCCAGGGCTTGTCCGCCCGCCATCCCCAGCGACCCACAGGCCCGGCTCAAGGTACGGATCTGCTGCAGCCGCTGATGTTCATTCGGAACACCCGGTCCCGGACGTGAAAGCAGTTCGAAGGCGAGGCACTGCAGGGCATCGCCGGCCAGGATCGCGGTCGCCTCGTCGAAGGCCCGATGTGTGGTCGGCCGACCCCGGCGCAGGTCATCGTCGTCCATGGCCGGGAGGTCGTCGTGCACGAGGGAATAGGCGTGGATGATCTCGACCGCGCAGGCGGCATCATCCACCCACTCCAGCGGCACATCGAGCGTGGCGGCTGTGGCGTAACACAAGGCCGGTCGCACCCGCTTGCCGCCGCCGAGCACGGCGTAACGCATAGCGGCACGGAGTCGCTCAGGAGGTTCGCCGACCGGCGGCAGCCGATCAGCCAGCGCGGCGTTGACCCGCGTGCGCCACTCGCCGAGTACCGGGCACACAGCATTCATGTGGTTCACACGGTGTTCTTGTCCGACTCGAACGGCACCAGTGACGCGTCCGGGCTCGGTTGGCTCAGCGTCAGAACCCTTTGCTCGGCGTCCTGCAGCGCCTTTTGGCAGTGGCGTGTGAGTTGCACGCCGCGCTCGAAGTGGGCCAGCGACTGTTCCAGAGACAGCTCGCCGCGTTCGAGTTGCTCCACAAGGGCCTCGAGTTCCCTGACGGCTGTTTCAAAATCGAGCGATTCGGTATTCATTGGGTCACATTTGCCGGAGGTTGGCTCATGCTGCCTCAGGACCAGTCCAATATCCAGTCCCCGGCTCGCATGGAAACCTGAACGGCTGGCATGCGCGAGGGCGCCGTTGCACAATCTGCGCTGCGGCCGGGAACCGCGCTGTCAGGGGCGTGGTCCTAGGTGCGGATTAAGCTATTTCCCAAGGCGGCAACGAGCTGACAGCCGTGCCGTTCCGTAGCCGGTGCCATCACGACAACGCAAAACGGTGAGTTCCATGACGTGGATCAAGCGCATCTTTCTGTTCGGGTTGACCAACATCGCGGTGATCGTGCTGCTCACGATCGTGCTGCGCGTCCTGGGCCTGGACCAGGCCATGGCTGCACGCGGCAGCAATCCCGCGGTGCTGCTCGTCTTTGCGGCCGTCCTGGGGATGGGCGGGTCCTTCATCTCCCTGGCGATGTCCAAGTGGATGGCCAAACGTTCCATGGGTGTACGCGTGATCGAGCAACCGGGCAGTGCATTGGAGCGCTGGCTGGTCGAAACCGTGGCTCGCATGGCGCGCGAATCAGGCATCGGGATGCCCGAGGTGGGAATTTTCGACAGCCCGGATCCCAATGCCTTCGCGACCGGGATGTCGCGCAACAACGCCTTGGTCGCCGTGAGCACGGGTCTCCTGCAGCGCATGCGACAGGAAGAGGCCGAGGCGGTACTGGGTCACGAAGTTGCGCACGTCGCCAACGGCGACATGGTGACGCTGGGTCTGTTGCAGGGCGTGCTCAACACCTTTGTCATCTTCCTCTCGCGCATGATCGGCATGGTGGTCGACAATGCCCTCTCCCGCGGTGAGCAGCGTCAGGGCTACGGTATCGGTTATTTTGCGACCGTCATCGTGGCCGAGATCGTCCTGGGGTTGCTCGCGACCGTGATCGTGATGGCCTTCTCGCGCTGGCGTGAGTTTCGCGCCGACGCGGGCGGCGCTGCGCTGACCAATCGCGCCGCCATGATTGCCGCGCTGGAGCGCCTGCGCGAAGCGCACGAGCCGCCGTTGATGCCCGACCAGCTCCGCGCCTTCGGCATCCGTTCGGGCGGCGGCATGATGCGGTTGTTCATGAGTCATCCGCCGCTCGAGGAGCGGATCGCGGCCCTGCGCGCCGCGGGCTGAAGGACCGCTAGGCCCGCCGCTCCTGCTGGGGCGGCGGGCCGGATCTGCGTTCCGGCGAGTGCAGGACCACCTCGGGTTCCTGTAGGTAGTGACCCTGTAGATAATGCACCCCCAGCTGCCAGAGCATTGCCAAGGTGTGGGCGCTTTCGACATGACCTGCGATGACGCCGATTTCGTGGCGTTCTGCATAGTCGACGATCTGGCGGATGTAGGTTTGCGCTTCCTGGCTCTCGGTCACCTCCTTGAGCAGGTCGGGGGCGAGCTTGAAAAAGCGTGGCGACAGGTGGCTTGCCAACTGCAGTGCGTGCCGGCTTTTCCCGAAGTGATCCACCACCAGTGCGTGGCCGTTCTGCTTGAGCGTCTGCGTCAATGCCAGCACATTCTTGAGGTTCGATTCGATGTGCTCTTCCGAGATTTGAAGGTATAACGGCAGTTTGAGATGCGGTCCCGGTAAATGTGACCGGAACCACTCCACACCGGCTGGTGATTGCAGGCTCGCGCCGGAGACTTTCACAAAGAATCCGGTTTCGCTTCCTTCCTGCCGGCGCTCGGACAGAACGGTTATGGCGCGGGTGAAGACCCAGTGATCCAAGGCTTCGGCGATGCCGGTGCGTTCGGCGGCTGGCCAGAACAACAGGGGCGATTGCTCGCTGCCATCCTCGTCCAGAAGCCGCAGTCGCACTTCATAGTATTCGGCAACATTTGCCGAAAAAGAGGATACCGGCTGGTACACCAGCTGCAGGCGGTCATGGGCCAGAGCGCTGCGGATTCTGCTCTCCCAAGCGGCGTCGGCTTGTGCCGTATTCGTTTCCAGGCGGGCTGGTCTGGCGACGCCGATCACTTGACGCGTGCCCCGGGCATCCTGGACGGCGCGCTCGGCGTCCAGCAGCGCGGCCTCCACCGTGGTCGCGTCCCCGGAAGGCCATTCGCGGATGCCGATGATCGCGCGCAGCACGCGGCTCTGCGGGCCCACGGTAATGACCTCCTCGCCAAGCGCGGCCTGCCACGCGGCGGCGCGTGATTTCAATTGTTCGATGGACGACTCGTGGACCACGGCGGCCAGCGAAAAATCGCGCAGCCGAATGAGGGCATGCCCTGGCGGCAGCAACGCTGCTGCGGCGGTGGTGTAATGGGCAAGGGCTGCTTCGCAGGCGATGTAGCCCACCGCCGGAAGCAGCCCGGCGAGTTCTTCGAGATGAATGATCATCAGGAACCGGCTGCCCCGATCGGGCAGCGGGGCGGCCGTGAGCAGGTGCAGGTCCTGGCGCAGGCGTTCCAGCGAGGAGGTTGGCGCAGCGGCCCGTTCGCCCTGTAGCTTTTCCAGCGCTTGACGCGTGCCAGCCAGATCCGCGCGCAATGTTTCCAGCTCCCGGTTGAGATCGCGGATCGTGCCCTGCTGTTGCTCGCACTGGATCCGTGTAGTCTCCAGCAGCTCAGCCATTTCGGGATCGACCGCGCGGGCGGGCATCATGATTTGCAGGACGCGCTGGTCGCCGGACTGGGTCCATCCGCAGTGCCAGGTCATGTCGATGCGCGATCCGTCCCTGCGCACGCCGATCACATCGAACGGCTGTGCGGGCAATCGCCCTTGCTGGGCCTCACGAAGGCAACGCTTGACGGCGTCGCGGGACGCGGGCGCAATCAGGTCCATGATCGGACAACCTTCGACGTCTTCGGGACCTGCGAACCCCATCAACCGCGCGTAGGCGGCGTTGACTTTGACGTGGATGCCTTCCACGACGCTGACGATGGGGTCCGAAGTCTGAGCAACGAAGCGCTCGCACTGGCTGCGCCATAGGTCGGCCTGCTCGCTGTTGGCTACATGGCGTCGCAGGGTTTCAGCCCGTTCGAGTTCCCGCAGTGTCACGGCAGCCAGCAGGTCGCCCGCCTGGAAGTCGATCAACATGGCCGCGCCCTGCCGGATGGTTTGAGCGATCCGGGTGGTATCGGGACGTTCTCCGCCGGCGATGACGGGCAACGGTGGATCGCAGGTGCGGGCGCGGGCAATCACATCGGGCAGGGGGACCGAGCCGTTCACCTCTGGGCACAGCAGCACATCGGGCCGATCGTCACGCAGCGCATCGTTCAAAGCAGTCAAATCGGCAATATGTCGTGTACGAACCCTGAGCCCGGCGTTGCGCAGCAGGCTCCCGACCACGTCGGTCGAGTTGGGCGAATGATCGACGACCCATGCCGATATGAAATCAGGCGATTCCGTATTCAAAACACTGCTACTCCTGACGACGCCGTCGTCGTCCCATGAGTCTCTCTTCAGCTTGGCGCCAGCACGCGCTTGGCGGAAGCACCGGGCGTTTCCCGCGCCAGCCGCGGCACCAGATATCCCGGCAATCGGCCGGCCATCCCGCCCATGAGTCGGCGCGCCGCATCTTCCCCGACCTCGAAATGGGCCGTGCCCTGTGTCCGATCGAGCAGATGCAGGTAATAAGGCAGCACGCCCGACTCGAACAGTCGCTCGCTCAGGCCGATCTGTGCGGCGACCGTATCATTGACCCCGGCCAGAAGAACCGCCTGATTGAGCATCACCGCACCGGAACGTTTCATTCGCAGCAAGGCCTCGGACACGCTCGCGTCGATTTCCCGGGCATGGTTGCTGTGCACCACGATTACCCATTGGAATCGGCGGTTCCCGAGCCAACTTGACACAGGCCCATCGATCCTCTCAGGCAGGACGATGGGCAGGCGCGTGTGCAGCCGCAGTCGCTTGAGGTGGGGGATGTCCGCGAGGGCGTGGGTCAGTTCGGCGAGTTTTTCATCCGGCAGGCTCAAGGGATCGCCGCCGCTCAGGATCACCTCTTCGATGGATGGATCGGCACGCAGGTAATCCAGCGCTTCGGTCCAGCGGCTGCGCGCGGCGTGGGCTTCGGCGTAGGGGAAATGGCGACGGAAACAGTAGCGGCAATGGATGGCGCAGGCGCCGGTCAGGACCATCAGCGCGCGGCCGTGGTATTTGTGCAGGATGCCGCCCGGCCGCCGGCTCGGGCCGTCGCCCACCGGATCGAGGAGGAAGCCCGGGCTCGGCGTCCCTTCGGCCGCCAAGGGCAACACCTGACGGAGCAGCGGGTCGTGCCAGTCACCGCGGCGCATGCGGGCGACGAAACCTCGCGGCACGCGCAGGGGGAACGGCGAGTGGGCATCGATGGGGTAGGGCGCCTGCGCCGGGTCGAGCCCGAGCAGCGCGAGCAATTCGACCGGGTCGCGCACGCCCTGAGCCAGCAGCGAGGCCCAGCGGGGCGGCTGTGTCGGGGAAATGCTTCGGGTTATCATGGCGCTCCTGCGGTGTCCGTCGCGGTGTTCGGGATGGATCGACCGGCGCATTTTAGACAACCCGCGTATGGCTCGAACGGCGTCCGGGCCAGGCATTCCTCACTCCACGACGGATTATCCATGGCGATCTACAGCACCAACGAATTCAAGGCCGGCCTCAAGGTCATGCTGGACGGCGACCCGGTCAGCATTCTGGAAAACGAGTTCGTCAAGCCCGGTAAGGGCCAGGCGTTCAACCGCGTCAAGTTCCGCAACCTCAAGACCGGTCGGGTCATCGAGCGCACCTTCAAGTCCGGCGACACCATTGAGTCTGCCGATGTGGTCGAGGTGGAGATGCAATATCTCTACAACGACGGCGACAGCTGGCACTTCATGGTCACCGACACCTTCGAACAGCATGCGGCCAGTCCGCAGGCGGTGGGCGAGGCCGGCAAATGGATCAAGCCCGAGGATCTGTGCACGGTCATGCTCTACAACAACGTCCCGCTGAGCGTGACCGCGCCGAATTTCGTGACGCTGCGCATCACCGAAACCGATCCCGGCATTCGCGGCGACACGGCCAGCGGCGGCGGCAAGCCTGCGACCCTTGAAACCGGCGCGGTGGTGCGCGTGCCCTTGTTCGTGGAGCAGGGCGAACTGATCAAGGTCGATACCCGCACGGGCGAATACGTCTCCCGCGTCAAGGAGTGAGTCCACAGGTGGATTGGCGGCCCAGCGCGAGCCTCGCCGCGCTGCGCCAGCGTGCCGTCATTCTGGCTCGGCTGCGCGCCTTTTTTGCGGCGCGCGGGGTATGGGAGGTGGAAACGCCCATCCTGGGCGCCTCCTGTGCCAGCGATCCCCATCTGCAGGCCGTCCGCCTGGCCGATTCACCGCGGACCCCGCGGTACTGGCAGACCTCCCCGGAGGCGCACATGAAGCGCCTTTTGGCCGCCGGCAGCGGGGCGATCTACCAGATCTACCGCGCCGCACGCGAGGGTGAGCGTGGGCGCCTGCACAATCCTGAATTCACGCTGCTGGAATGGTACCGTCCGGGTTTCGATCCCCCCGCGCTGATTGCGGAGGTCGACGAACTGGTGCGAACGGCGCTTGCCGATGGCCCGCCGCTCGCCTCGAGCACGATTCTCAGCTATCGCGAGGCGTTCCGGCGCCACGCCGGGCTTGATCCGTTCACGGCAGGCGTGCCGGAGTTCAAGGATCGTCTCGCGACCGTCGGAGTGAGTCTTGCCGCCGGCATCGACGGGCTCGGTCGCGACGGCTGGCTCGACCTCGTCATGACGCATTGTGTGGCGCCGCACCTTGGCAGAGGCGGGCCGTGTTTCGTTACCGAATATCCGGCATCACAGGCCGCGATGGCTCGGCTGCTACCCGGCGAGCCCCCGCGCGCGGCGCGCTTCGAGCTGTACCTGAACGGCGTCGAACTGGCCAACGGCTATCATGAGCTCACCGATGCAGCGGAACAGCGGGCCCGCATCGTGCAGGATCTCGCCTGGCGGGAAGCGCACGGTTTGCCGGCCGTGCCGGTCGACGAAGCCTTGCTCGGCGCGCTCGCTGTGGGACTTCCCGATTGCGCGGGGGTGGCCTTGGGCGTGGACCGGCTGGTGATGCTGGCCATGGGCGCCGATACGCTCGATGCCGTGCTGGCGTTTCCGGTCGAGCGGGCGTGAGCGTTGCCGCGATCATTGTTGAACTGTCGAGGTCACACCATGGATCGACACCACCGATTCACCGGTCGTTTCGAGCCAGTCGTCCGGTTCGAAACGTCGCCGGTGGGGACGGCCTGGTGGTTCGTCTGCGATGGATCCCGTCTCTGGGTGCGCCGGGAGGCTGACGGCAGTCTTGGCGTACCGCGGGCGTCCCGGCCGATCCTGCTGGGGCTCGCGACCGATCCCGTGCCCCATCCCTTGGGCTATCTCGATGGTGTGCCGTGTTACGGACTGGGCGCGGACAGCACGGTCGAGGCGGCCGATCCGCAGGGACAATGGCTGGATCTGCGCCGGCTCCATGGGCGCTTGCCCTCCGACCTTTTCCTGCTGGCCGGACGCGCCGTACAGATCGTGGCCTGGGATCGCACCCATCGCTATTGCGGCCGGTGTGCCGCGCCTCTCGTGTTCGCCGAAAACGACCGGGCCAAGCAGTGTCCGGCCTGTGGCCTGCGGCAGTTTCCCCGTCTTGCGCCAGCCATCATGGCCATGGTGGTGCGCGGAACAGAGGTGCTGCTGGCGCGTGGACCCGCGTTCCCGGAAGGCGTGTACAGCATTCTCGCCGGGTTCGTGGAACCGGGAGAAACGCTGGAAGGCTGCGTGCGCCGGGAAGTCGCCGAAGAATGCGGCATCGAGGTGGGCGCCATGCGCTATGTCGGTTCGCAACCCTGGCCGTTTCCTCATTCCCTCATGATCGGTTTCGTCTGCGAGTATGTCTCCGGCGCCTTGCGCCCCGACGGGGTGGAGATCGTGGAAGCGGGCTGGTTTGATTATCGCGCGCTGCCGCCCCATCCAGGTCCCATGAGTCTGGCGGGTGTTCTGCTCGCGGACTTCGTGGCCGACTGCGCGCGCAGGTCCGGCACGCCTTGACAGCTGCGCCAACGGACGCAGCTCCATATCCACCGACGTAGCGACTGTTCCGGTATCGGACTGAATCGCCTGCTGTTACCCGTGAGCGATGCTCGTGCGCCGCTCGACCAGGGCTTGATCGTCTCTGCCCTTGGAATGCCGTCTATGCTATGGTCAGAAAATCGGAAGATCCTGCCTGAGGGGGCAGGAGGGGTTGAGTTTTCGGCCGCTTCCACAGAACGATTCAATAAGGTCTTTCACGGAGGAGACGACCGATGTCCGCACTCGCTCAATTGCGCAAGATGCCCGAAGCCCGCAAGGGCGCCTTGGCGCCGCTGCGCCAGGTTGGCCTCATCAATGGCGCCCGCACCGTCACCAAGGCCCTGATTCGTAGCCGTCTGGATCGCAATGAGCTGCCGCGGCAATTCCTGCTGTCCTTCTGGGACACGCTGGGCAGCCGTGAGGCGCTCATCTTCGAAGGCCAGCGCATCACCTTCGCCCAGTTCAAGGATCGGGTGCTGCGCTTCGCCGACGTCCTGCACGGGCTGGGCCTGAAAACCGGCGACCGCTTCGCCGAACTGCTCTACAACAGCCCGGTCTGGTTCGAGGCCATGGCGGCGGGCACGCTGACCGGCATCCATATGCCGATGCTCAACTGGCATCTGCGGCCCCACGAACTCGCCCAGTGCATCAACGCGGCCCAGCCGCAGGCGCTGCTGGTCGACCACGAATTTCTCGACCGCATCCTGCCCATTCGCGACCAGATTCCGTCTGTCCAGCACTACATCGTGGTCGGCGGCGAGCCGCCGGAGGGCATGCATTCCTATGAGGCGCTGATGGCGCGCGCAAAGCCCGTGCTGCCGCCCGGCAAGCTCGACATGGCGCCGCGTCCCTACAGCGGCGGCACCACCGGTACGCCCAAGTACATGAACATCAACCGCGAGCGGCTGGCGAGCGCGTCCGACGAAGACCGGCGCGGCGCCAAGAAGGAAGACCTCATCCGCATGGGTCTGATGCAGCTGACGGCCTTCTATCACTACAAGCTGGGCGAGATCCACGATCCCATCACCGGCAACGTGCGGACGCTGATTCCCGGGCCGCTCTACCACGCCGGCGTGCAGGTCGGGGTGCTGCCCTTTTTCGTCGGCGGCACGGCGGTGCCGATGCGCAAGTTCACGGCCGAGGGCTTTCTCAAGGCCATCCAGGACGAGCGCATCAACTGGACCTTCGTGGCGCCGACCATGCTGGAGCGGGTGGTGGCGCTGCCCGATGAGGTGAAGAACAAGTACAACCTCTCCAGCATGCGCACCATCATCTGCGCCGCCGCGCCCTGTCCGCCCAAGGTGAAGCAGGAGATCAACGCCCTGTTCCGCCGTCAGGGCGCCAAGGATGACGTGTTCCACGAATACTACGCGGCCTCCGAGACGGGCCTCGTGACCATCCTCGCCCCCGAGGACTACCAGGCCAACCCCAAGCGCTACGACAGCGTCGGCAAGGTGCGCGGCTGCGAGGTCGGGATCTGGGATCCGGACAAGCAGGCCTGGTGCCCCGTCGGCAAGGAAGGCAAGGTCATCATGCGCACGCCGACGGTCTATGGCCTCGAGTATGCCGGTGTGGACGAAGCGACCATGCGCAAGAACTTCCTCGAGATCGGCGGGCAGCTCTGGTACGACGACGGCCTGATCGGCTATCTGGACGAGGATGGATTTTTGTATCTGACCTCGCGGGTGAAGGAGATGATCATCTCGGGGGGTGTGAATCTGTTCCCGAACGAGATCGAGCATGCGATCAAGCTGCATCCGAAGGTGGCGGACGTGGCGGTGGTACGGGCCCCGGACAAGGATCTGGGCGAGGTGCCGGCAGCGGTGATCCAGTTGAAGGACGGCGAGCATGCCGATGCGGCAGAGATCCTGGCGCACTGCAAGGAAGCCGGACTGTACGGCTTCAAGCTGCCCAAGATCATCGACTTCGTCGACCAGTTGCCACGCAACCTCGCCGGCAAGCTGCCCAAGAAGGAGCTGGAGGCGCGTTACTGGGAAGGCATCGCCAAGCACGGCTGAACCCTTTGGCGAGCGCGGGCATCTTCCCGCCGCGGCTCGCTGCAATTGAGAAGGCGGCCCGAGGGCCGCCTTTTTTCATGGTCGCCGGCTTGCCGGACACAACTGCCCGGTCTTCGGCCCGACGGATCAGTCCAGCTCCGGGCAGCGGTCGGTCATGGCGTGACCAAACGTGAAGGGTGCGCCACCGACCGGCCAGGCAGGTATCGATGTGGGCGGCCGAGCGTCCAGGGACAATCCGTGCATTCCGGCCAGATCCGTCAGTGCCTGCGGCGGGGCGTCGCCCGCCGCCGTCGATCGCCAGACCCAGAGGCACGGCCCGGCGGTCGTGTCGTTGGGCCATCCCAAGTGAGCGAGGGTGATGGGATCCACCACGGCGCCGGCCGGGAACTGCAACTTCAGATTGCCGGCGCTCAGAGGATCGGCTGCAACGATCCTGGCGTGCTGCGCGCCGGCGGCCTCGAGCCGGATCGCGAGCGTGGCATAGTCCAGATTCATGCGGTTCGGCGCGCCCATGGCCGGCCCGAGCAGGATGCGCAGCGGCATCAGCAGGATGATCGACACGGCCGATGCACCGCACAGCGTCAGATACAGGCGCGCCCGGACGGCGCCGATGGCGTGCTCGCCAGTGAGGGAAAAAGCCCACACGGGAAGGAGAAACAGAAGCGGCTGAAGCCAGCGGTCCTTGAAATGCGGCATCCCGAGCGCCCAAGCCGAGAGCCCCAACGTGACCAGCAGGACGCCGAAATAGAGAGAAAAGCGGAAAGGCTGGCGCAATGACGGCACCTTGGCAGGCCACGGCCGGAAACACAGCGTCCACACCAACAGAAAGGGCAGCACGAAACTGATCGTTGCCAGCGCCAGACTCCGCAGGCTGGCGCCGAGCGTCGCGTGGGCATCGCTGAGTAGCGGGGCGGTTGCCAGCGAGGGGGAGGTCGGCAGCGCCAGCAACAGCGGGACGGCGGCGAGGATGGCCGGCACCCAGGCCCAGGCAAGGGCCGCACGCACCTCGGCGCGGTGCGTGGTCGCGGCTGCCGCGATGCTCATTGCGAACAGGAAATACAAGCCATTCAGCTTGGTCAGGAGCAATAGACCCGCGAGCACTCCCCAACGCAGGGAGGCCCAGGCGGTCGGTCGTCGCAGCAGATCGAGTGTCACGACGAACAAGCGCGCTGCCAGCGCCATGGCCAGTACGCTGTGGGTGAGATCACGCTGGGATTCCCAGGCGATCTGGGGGATCAGAAACAGCGCCGCGGTGGCCAATACCGGCCGAAGCGGATCGGCGAACAGGCGCCTTCCGGCTTGCAGGACCGACAGGTACAGGACCAGCAGCAGGACGTTCTTCAGCAGCGCCAGGGTCCAGATCGGGGAGTGCGTCAGCCGATTCAGCGCGATGACCAGCCAGGTATAAAGCGGCGGCTGAGTCGGATAGGCGGTCGTCAGCCATTGCGACCAGAGCACCTGCTCGGCCTCATCGCTTTCCAGCGCATGTGGGAAAGCAAGCCGGATCGTGATCTGCGCGGCGAAGTAGAGCGCCAGGCACAGGGCAAATCGGCCAGGCAGATGTTGCCAAGCACTCGTGCGGGCTTCTCTACCGAGTTCGGGATGCCGTTCACAGCGTTTCGGATCGATGGGCTTCACGGCCGCGCAGGTTAGGCGATGTCGATGTCAGCGTGATGACGAGCCGTGCGCATTCGGAGGTGGCTTCGGTCGCTGGCGAATGGGGACCGGCGGAGGTACCTACCTATCTTAAGAAACGGTTAAGCTACGCGGCCTAACTTTACGTCCCTGCCGAGAATGCCCGGACGCTTCCCACCTTGAAATCATCCGCTGCGACGATGCTTGTTCGATGGTCCATCCGCTGGGGATGGCTTTTGATTTGGCTGGGCTTCGTTGCCGTTGCGGTTTCGACGCGCAGCCTGTGGCCCATCGACGAGACCCGCTACGCAACGGTGGCGTGGGAAATGTGGCAGAACGGTCAGTGGCTCGTTCCGCATCTCAACGGCGCACCCTACCCGCACAAGCCGCCGATGTTGTTCTGGCTCATGCAGCTGGGATGGGCGCTGTTCGGCGTCAACGATCACTGGCCTCGCTTGATTGCACCCCTGGCAGGGGTGGCCAGCGCCTTGCTCACCCGCCGATTGGCGCGCCGCTTGTGGCCCGCAGATACCCGGATCGCGGATCTGGCGCCTTGGCTGCTGCTGTTCGGCCTGTACTGGGCCGGTTTTCACAGCATGCTGATGTTCGATGCCCTGATGGCGTTGTGGACCATACTGGCCCTGACGGGGCTGTGGCAGGCCGTCACCCGGCCCCGGTTGGGTTTTGCCGTCGTGGGTATCGCGCTGGGGCTGGGTCTGCTCACCAAAGGCCCGATCATCCTGTTGTTCGTGCTGCCTTCGGCGCTGTTGGCTCCGCTCTGGCATCCGGCCTGGCCCGGCTGGCGGATCTGGGGGGCGGGGTTGCTCCGAGTCCTCGTGATCATGGCCTTGATGGCGCTGGTGTGGGCGATACCCGCCGTCCTGTTCGGCGGCAAGGGTTACGCCGCCGACCTGCTCTGGCGCCAGAGCGCAGGCCGGGCGCTCGAGTCCTTCGCCCATCGGCGACCCTGGTGGTGGTATCTGCCGATCCTGCCGCTGATGTTGCTGCCATGGTCGTTGCTCCCGGCGCTGTATCGTGCCGGAGGCGCATCGTTGCGCCGTGCCGCGATGGATCGCGGGGCGCGCTTTTGTCTGGCAGTCGTCCTGCCGGGCTTCGTGCTGTGCTCCATGATCAGCGGTAAGCAGCCGCATTATCTGTTGCCCCTGTTTCCGGCCTTGACACTGCTTCTGGCGTGCGGACTGACGGAATCCCAGAGGCGGTTCTCCCTGCGGCCCATGGCGGTCGTCCTCGCCTTTTTCGCGCTGGCGTTGACGGTGGCACCACTCTGGCTGCGTTTGCGGGGGCACGGCAGTTGGGTGGTCGAGATTTCCCCCCTGTGGGGCTTGGCATTGGTGCCGGTCGTCATGTTTGTTTGGCGGCTGCCGCCAGCCGGCTCCTTGCGGCAGGGTCCGCTGCTCGGTGCGCTCACGGCCGTGCTGCTTGTCTTTGCGCATGGATCGGTCATCCGAGAAGCGCAGCCGCGCTTCGATCTTCGCGACGTGAGCCGCACCCTCGGTGCGCTCGAAAGGGCTGGACATCCGCTGGCTTTCGTGGGGACTTATCGGGGTCAGTTCCAGTTCCTTGGCCGACTGAAACAAGTGCCTGCCTTGCTGAAGGATCATGAGGCTGCGCGCGCATGGGCTGCACGGCATCCCGAGGGCGTCGTCATCGATGAGGTTGATCACGAGCGCGACTGCGCGGCGCCGCCCAGCATCCTCTGCCGCGCCTATCGCGGCCACTATCTGGTCGTGCGTGAGGCCTCCCAGCTTCATGCCGGCGCTCCAGCCGACGATGCAGTAATTGGAGAAAGCATGTGAGCACCATCGCGCGGTTACAATGCACGCTTCGGCCATGTTAAATCCCCGGCCACATCGCACCCTGTCACTGGAAATCGCCGCCCATGCATGCTGATCCGCTCGTTTCCGTCGTGATTCCGGTCAAGGATGAGGCAGCCAACGTCACGACACTGGCGCGCGAGATTCGCCAAGCGTTGGACGGTGTCGTTCCCTTTGAGGTGATTTTCGTCGATGACGGCAGCACCGACGCCACAGTGAACACGCTCGCTGCATTGAAAAACGAGTTCGACGGCCGGTTGCGCGTTCTGCGCCACCTGCGCAATGCCGGTCAGAGTGCCGCCATCACCAGCGGCGTGCGCGCCGCGCGGGGCCTGTGGATCGCAACCTTGGACGGCGATGGCCAGAACGATCCGGCGGACCTGCCGAACCTGCTCGCGCGGGTGGATCTGACCCGTGATCCGCCGGCGCGCGTCTTGGTTCAGGGCGCGCGGCTGCGACGCGAGGACGACTGGCTGCGGCGGGTTTCCTCGCGCGTGGCCAATGCGGTGCGGGGCGCCCTGCTGCAGGATCAGACTCCCGACAGTGGCTGCGGCATCAAGGTACTGCCGCGGGCGCTGTACCTCGAACTGCCTTATTTCGATCACATGCACCGGTTCATGCCTGCGCTGGCCTTGCGCGCCGGCGCGACAGTGCAATGCGTTGGCGTCCATCATCGCCCCCGGGGGGGTGGACAATCCAAATACGGCCTCAACAACCGGCTCTGGGCGGGTCTGGTGGACTTGCTCGGCGTGATGTGGTTGCGGCGGCGTGCGCGCCTGGACTTCCAGGCAAGGGAAGAATCATGAACTGGACTGAAACCATCTGGCTGGGGGTCGGTTTTACTGGCCAGGCCCTGTTTTCCATGCGCTTTCTGGTGCAATGGCTGTACAGCGAGAAAGCCAAGCGCAGCGTGATCCCGGTGCAGTTCTGGTATTTCAGCGTTGCGGGGGGGCTGACCCTGCTGGCCTACGCGATCTACAAGCGCGATCCGGTCTTCATCGTGGGGCAGGCCACCGGCCTGTTCGTCTATGCCCGCAACCTTTACTGGGTCCGGCGCGACGACGAAGCGCCGGGTGGGCTCGACCACCAGCTCAAATCCTGATTGATGGAACCGCGTCTGTCTCCTCAGGCCCGCCGGCGGCGGGATCGTTTCGTCCTGTTCGTCCTGGGGCTGGCGCTGTTCGCACCCGGCCTGGGGCTGCGCGATCCCTGGCCGCCCGATGAACCGCGTTTTGCCCAGATCGCGCGCGAGATGCTGGTCAGCGGTCAGTGGTTGATCCCGCACATCGGTGGTCATCCCTATCCGGACAAGCCTCCGGTCTTTTTCTGGGCCATCGCCGCCTTCGAGGCGCTGACCGGTAGCGCGCGTCTTGCGTTCCTGTTGCCATCCCTGCTGGCGGCATTGGGGACGCTGTTGCTGACCTACGATCTGGGGCGGCGGCTGTGGAACGCGCGCGTCGGCATGATGGCCGCGTTGCTGCTGGCCTTCACCGTGCAGTTCACGTTGCAGGCACGCATGGCCCAGATCGATGCACTGCTGTGCTTCTGGACCACCTTGGCCATGTACGGCTTCCTGCGCCATCTGGTGCGGGGTCCGGATCTGCGCGCCTTTTATCTTGGATGTTTTGCCATCGCTGCGGGTGTGCTGACCAAGGGCGTCGGGTTCCTGCCGCTCGTGGTCCTGCCCATCGCTGCCTTGTGGTGTCGGCGGCACCCGGGCTCTCTGAGCGGCATCGCGCCCCGGCATGCGCTGGGCGCGGCGGCGCTCGTCATCGCCGTGCTTCTGGCCTGGGCTGGGCCCATGCTTTGGGCCAGCCTGCATGACCCGGCGCTGGCGGCGTATCGCGACGATCTGCTGTTGCGCCAGACCGCCACCCGCTACGCCAATGCGTGGGGACACCGGGAGCCGTTCTGGTACTACCTGGTGCAGGTGATCCCGCCGTTCTGGCTACCCGGCAGTCTGCTCCTGCCCTGGCTGATCCCCGCCTGGCGGCGACGGATCGGGCGCGGCGACGCACGGTACGTACTGCTGCTGGGCTATGTGCTCGTCGTGATCATTTTCTTCAGCCTCAGCAGCGGCAAGCGGGGGCTGTATGTGTTACCCGCAACACCGGCCTTGGCGCTGGCCTGCGCGCCGCTGCTGCCGGGCCTCTTGCGCAAGCAGGTGGTTCAGGTGCTGGCCTGGGGCGTGGTCGTCCTGCTCGGCCTGGCGCTTCTGACCGGCTGGCTGTACCTCGCCTGGGTCGACGAGCACATCGTGCCGGAACTGATGGCGCGCTACCGGGTGCAGCCTTGGGCGCCCTTGGCCATTCTGACCACGGCCAGTCTGGCGCTGGCGGCATGGCTGGGTCCCCGGCGCGGATTCAGAGCCTTGCTCATGACCCTGCTGGTCGGCTGGTGGGTGCATGGCTTCTGGGCTGCGCCGATGCTCGACGATGTGCGTTCCGGGCGTTCGCTGATGCGCCAGGTCACCGATCGCCTCGATCCAGGCGCCGAGTTGGGCATGGTCGACTGGAAGGAGCAGTTTCTCTACCAGGCGGATCGGCCTGTCATGACTTTTGGTTATCGCCGCGCCGACCGCATCGGCGAGGCGACGGAGGCCATCGCGTGGATGCGGGCAGCGCCGAAGCGCTGGGTGCTCGTACCGGAAGAGCGCCTCGATCCCTGTTTCGAGCCGCGGCTTGCCGTCGCCTTGGGGCGCGCCCACCGCGAGCACTGGTATCTGGTCGGGCCCGAGGCCGTCCGCGACTGCGGCGAGAGCGCCCCATGACGCAACGCGACATGCGGTTCTGGCACGGCTGGCTGGTGGTGCTCACCCTGCTCGTCGGCGCGGCCAACATGGTGGACCTGCCGATGGAGCCCCACGAGACCTTTGTGGTGCGTACCGTCGAGGAGATGCATGACCGCGGTGATTTCGTGGTGCCGTATCTCAACGATCGCCCGCGGCTGAACAAACCGCCTCTCAATTACTGGCTCACCGCGCTGGTTGCCGACCTTGCAGGGGATCTGGGCCGGGTCGCACCCTGGGAAGCTCGATTCGTCTCCGTGTTGGCCGGCGGTGGGCTGGTCGCGATTTGCGGCGCACTGGGGACCGCGTTGGCGAGCCCTGCAGTCGGCCTGATGGCGGCCGCCATTGCCGCTTCGTCCTACGGCACGTTCTATTACACGCACAGCGCCCGCCCCGAGATGCTCTATGCCTTCTGGTGCGCTTTGGGCCTGCTCGGTTTCGTGCGGGCTTGGCAGGCCACGGATGCCAGGCGCCGCGGGCGCTGGGTGCTGGGCATGTGGGTCGCATATGCGCTGGGCTGTCTGACCAAGGGGCCGCAGTTGCCGATCATGCTGGTGCTGGCCTGTGTCGCCTTCATCCGCTTGCATGCGCCGCTGCGGCCTCAGATGCTGTCCCTGTTGCGACCTGTGGCGGGGATCATGATCCTCCTGGCGCTGAATGTGCCTTGGTGGTATGCGGTCGGGCAGAGCGTCGGGCAGGCCACACTGGAAAATTCGCAACTCGGCGGCGCGCTGCTGAGACCCAGGCTGCTCGACGGCAATCCGTATTATGTCTATCGCACCTGGCAGCTCGTACTGCCATGGGTCGCGCTCCTGCCCGCACTGATCGCCCTGCGGCGCATCGATTACGCCCAACGTCCGGCGCTCCTCTGGCTGGGTCTGGTCGTGGCCGTGCCGGCCGTCATGCTGAGTTTCGGTTCTCAGGAGCGCTGGTATTACATGCTGCCGGTGCTGCCGGCGCTCGCCGTTCTGCTGTCGATCGCGGCCGAGCGATTCTGGACCGGTGAACGCTTGAGGCGGTGGATGCCGGCCTGGCTGTTCGGGCATGGTTTGTTGGCGCTCGTCGGCGTGGCCGCAGGGGGGTTGCTGTATCGGTCCCGACTCGATCTGCCGGCTGGCGGCATGCTGGTCATCGTCGGGCTGACCGCGTGGGCGTGGCGACGCCACGGGCGGCGTGGCGGGCTGTCGCTGCCCAGCACCATCCTCATCACGGCCAACCTGTTCATGGTCTCCACCGCTATCTTGGCGTTCAGTCCGCGGCTGTGGGGTACCGATCGATACGCCGAGCGCGAGGCCGCCGGCCGGCTCGCGCGGCTCGTGGCTCAGGATGAGCCGCTCGTATCCTGGCGCACCGATCTGACCAATCTCATCTATTACCTCGACCGGCCCATCCCGCGGGCCGAGCGGGCGGGCGACCTGCAGCGGCTCGATGCCCGCTGGGTGCTGGCGCCGAGCCGCACGGTGACGAGCCTGGTCGCGGCGGTCCCGGTGGCCGGGCATTGCGCGCTCGATGCGGGAGACGAGTACCTTTGGCTGATCCGCGTCGGATCACCGGCGGATGCGCCCGTGGCCGCGCTCAGTAGCCCAGACTGCGACCCCCGTCCACTGCCAGCACCTGGCCGGTGATGTAAGGCGCCTCGAACAGCAGGAAGGCGACGGTGCGCGCGATGTCCTCGGGCATCCCGGGCCGCTTCAGCGCGACCCGTTCCACGATGCGCTCGCGGGCCTGCGTGGACATCGGCCGCTCCGGCCAGAGGATGGCACCGGGCGCCACGGCGTTGACCCGCACGTCCGGCGCCAGTTCGCGTGCGAGAGCGCGGGTCATCATCGCGAGACCCGCCTTGGCCGCAGAATAGACCGGATGGTCCTTGAGCGGGCGTTCGGCGTGGATGTCCACGAGATTCACCACGGCGCCCCGACTGGCGCGCAGCGCAGGGGTGAGGGCTTGGGTGAGGAAATAGGGCGCACGCAGATTGGTGCCCATGAGATCCTCCCATTGCGCGGCTGTCGTGGCGCCGACAGGCGTCGGGTAGAAGCTTGAGGCGTTGTGCACGAGACCGTCCAGCCCGCCCCAGCGGCGCCGTGCGGCATCGGCGAGCATCTCGAGCTGGGCCGGCTCGCGCAGATCCGCCCCATGGCAATCGGCGCTGTTCGCGCGCCCGGCATTGAGTTCATCCACCAGCGTGCGGGCGGCCTCGGCGGCGTGATGGTAATGGATCATCACGCACGCGCCCCGGCCGTGCAGTTCCCGGGCGATGGCCGCCCCGATGCGCCGCGCGGCTCCGGTAACGAGCACGCGGGGTGGATGGTCGTGGGCCATGGCAGCGCCTCGTCGTTTGGAACACAATCCACGCATGGTAACCGCATCTTCTTTTGATCTGCCCCTTCCGTCCGCAGAGGCACGCGCCCATAGCGCCCGACTCTGCGCGCACATTGCCGCGCAGATCGCGCAAGCCGGCGGCAGCATCGGTTTCGATCGCTACATGGAGCTCGCGCTCTACGCGCCGGGCCTGGGCTATTACAGCGCTGGTACGACCAAATTCGGGCCGGAGGGCGACTTTGTGACTGCGCCCGAGCTGACGTCGCTGTTCGGCCGCACGCTCGCCGCACCGTGCGGTGAATGGCTGGCGCAACTGGGCGTCGATGCGTGGGTGCTCGAGTTGGGGGCGGGCAGTGGGGTGTTGGCCGCGGACGTCCTGTCGGGTCTCGCCGAGCGTGACCGACTGCCGGCCACCTACGCGATTCTCGAGCGCAGCGCCGAGCTGCGCGAGCGCCAGCATCAGCTTCTGCGCGAGCGTGTTCCAAAACTGCTCGACCGGGTGCGCTGGCTCGATGGGCTGCCCGATGCGCCGATCGAGGGTGTGCTGCTCGCCAATGAAGTGCTGGACGCGCTGCCCGTGGCGCGGGCGCGCAAGACGGCTGCGGGCTGGATGGAACTGCGTGTCAGCGGGGATGCGGAGCAGGGCTTTGCCGATGAGCTTGCTCCGGCCGCACCCGAGCACGCCGGCCAACTCGAGGCCATCGAGGCAGCGCTGGGGCTCGCGTTGCCGCCCGGTTACACCACCGAGCTGCAACCCTGGCTGCCGGCCTGGATGGCATCCTTGGGCGCGAGTTTTTCGCGCGGCGCCATGCTGTGGATCGACTACGGCCTGCCGCGCCATCAGTATTACCATCCCGAACGGGCAAGCGGCACCTTGCGCTGCCACTATCGCCACCGCGCCCTCGATGATCCCTATCGGTGGCCGGGCTTGCAGGACATCACCGCCTGGGTCGATTTCACCGCGCTCGCCGAGGCCGCCCGCGCCGCCGGCTGGACGGTGGATGGCTACACCACCCAGGCCGCGTTCCTGATCGGCGCCGGCATCGAGTCGGAACTGGCGCGGCTCGATCCGGTGGCGGATTACAATCTCCTGCAGCGCACCAAGCGCCTGCTCATGCCGGGGGAGATGGGCGAGGCATTCAAGGTGATGGCGCTCGCCAAGGGCAACCTCGACGGCCCGGCCGCATTCGATCTGTTCGATCAGCGTGCCCGGCTCTGGCCGATGCGCTGATGCTTCGCTGACGCCCGGTCCGGGGCGTCCGTGGCAAGCTGTGGCCCTTCGGCGACCTCAGTGATGCCCGCCCATTCGTTGCATCAGCTCACCGCGTCCATCATTACCGATGATTTCCTGTTTGTAGTTGGCGTGACAGCCGGTGCACTGCGCCAAGGTGAGGCTCAGACTCGTCAAGACCCCGTCTGCGTCCTTGCGGTGCGCCGCGGCGGAGATTTCATCAGCGGCCTTGTGAAAGGCGATCGCGCGCTCGGCAAATCCCGGTGCGCCGGCGCCCATGCGCTGACACTGACCCTCCATTTCACGGGAATAGCCCATGGAGGATGCCGCCGCTTCGATGGCCGGGAAATCCTTTGCGGCAAGGCCCGCGACGATCGCCTGGACGGCTTCGAGGTGCGCGCGCATGTTCTGTTTCTGGTGGTTGGCCATCGGCAGGCTGAGCGGCAGCGGGGTGCGGTTATCGACGTGATGCTGTGCCATGGCGCCGTGATGCGGTGCATCGGGCGTCTCTGCGCCAGAGGCGACGCTCATGCCCAGCATCAGCGCGCCAGTCAGCAAAATCTTGACAGTCATCGTTATCTCCGTGGAGTTGAGCCCGAGCCCGCACCGTCCGTGCTCGCTGAACGGTGCGGGGGAGTGCATCAGACTACCGCAAGTCCCGCATCGGGGGCTGCGACGAATCGTCGCAGGGCGCGGTGAGCCGTCGGCCCGGCGCCGGTATCAGGCCAGGATCAGGATGAGCACCCCGAAGACGATGCGATACCAAGCGAAAAGCGTGAAATCATGATTCTGGATGTAGCGCAGCAGGGCCCGCACGGCGAGGAATGCGCTGGCGAAGGCAGCGAGAAACCCCACGGCGAACGGCCCCAGATCCTCGACGCTGAGCAGGCTGCCATGTTTGTAAAGGTCGTAGAACGTCGCGGCGAACATGGTGGGAATGGCGAGAAAAAACGAGAATTCCGTCGCCGCCCGGCGCGAGAGGCCGAACCAGAGTCCGCCGATGATGGTCGCGCCTGAGCGCGACACGCCGGGAATGAGCGCGACCGTCTGCGCCAGCCCCACCTTGAGGGCGTCCGTGGCGCGCATCTGTTCCACGCTGTGGATGCGGACGAGAGGGCTGCGCCGCTCGGTCCAAAGGATGAACACGCCGCCCAGGATCCAGGCGGCAGCGACGATGGGCGTCTGGAACAGCACTTCCTTGATGGGCCCAATGAACAGCGCGCCCAGCACCGCAGCCGGCAGAAAGGCGATGAGGACGTTGGCCGCGAAACGCTGCGCCGCGGGATCGCTTGGCAAGCCGCGGATGACAGCACCGAGACGGACACGATATTCCCAGCAGATCGCCAGGATGGCACCGAGCTGGATGACGACCTCGAACAGTTTGCCCTTCTCGTCGTGCACGCCCATCAGTTCGGCGGCGAGGATGAGGTGTCCCGTGCTGGAGACCGGGAGAAACTCCGTCAGGCCTTCGATGATGCCGAGGATCAGCGCCGCGAGATAGGCCGACATGCGAAAACTCCAGCAAATGAACGGCGGCCATTATGACGTGCCGGTGCGCGCCCTCGCCATCCGGGGCGCAGGCCGGGTATTGCACAGCACGGGAGCCGAGCGGGTGCCGCTGGCCGATCAGTGCTCGGACAGCATCCTTTGAATCGCGTGCAGCCGCGCTTGCCGCAGGGCCTGGCCCAACGCCCGGCCCGTGAGACCGGCTTTGCGCAGCGGCTCACTGGTGACGGTCTGTATCGCAGCCAGCACGGTCCGCAGGCGGTCCGCCCTGGGTGAAGTCTCGTGCGTAAACGCTTCCCATGCCCGCAACAGGTCGAGGAATTCCATCAATCGGGTGGGCCGCCGCAGCGCGTCGCAGCCCTCCAGAAACGCCAGCCAGGGTTCCGGATCGTTTCCCTCTGGCAGCGACGCTCCCGGTCCCAGTGCCAGGGCGGCCAGATCGGCGAAGCGATCCGGGACGCGGTAACGGGCGGCGACCGCGGCATGGGCAGCCAGCCTTACGGCAGCGGCGTACCACAGCCCGGCATAGCGCACCGTCGGGCGGGGATCATCTGGCGCTAGACGGTCGAGAAAGCGCCGCCAGAGCGGCTGTCCCGCCTCGGGCCACGGCAGCTCCGGCCACAAGACCGCATGCGCGCCGCAAGCCTGCAGAACCTCGAAAAACATCCCCGGCGCCGCCTGCGCCAGCGCTTTTTCCCATTCCCGCCAGATCCGCTCGGGCGGCAGTTCGGCCAGCATTCCCGCTGCGACCATCTGGCGCATCAGCGTCAGGGTTTCGGGCGCCACCGTAAAACCCAGCGGTGCCAGTCGGGCGGCAAAGCGGGCCACCCGCAGGATGCGCAGCGGGTCTTCCGCGAAAGCCGGGGAGACATGCCGCAGCAGGCGCGCCGCCAGATCGCGCCGGCCGCCAAAGGGATCGATCAGCGTGCCATCATCGGCGCGCGCCATGGCGTTGATGGTGAGATCGCGCCGCCGCAGATCCTCCTCCAGCGTCACCCTTGGATCGGCATGCACCGTGAAGCCGTGGTGACCGGGGCCACTCTTGCGCTCGGTGCGGGCGAGGGCGTATTCCTCGCCGGTCGCAGGATGCAGGAACACTGGGAAATCACGGCCCACCTGCCGGAAGCCGTGCGCGAGCATCTGCTCGGGAGTCGCCCCGAGGACGACGTGGTCGCGTTCGTGCACCGGCAGACCCAGCAGCGCGTCACGTACCGCTCCGCCGACGAGAAAGGTTTGCAGAGGGCTGTCTCCCTGTTTCATACCGGCCATGGGCGGTAAGCCTTCCGTGTTGGGAGGATGGCGAGAAGGCCCGAGGGCATGCGCCACTTGGTCAGGACCCGTTTCAAGCCGTGGTTATCTCAGGGGATGCCGGGGACGGGCGGTCCGATGCTCATCTTGACATCACCTCAGGCGCCCACAGTCGCCAGATGCGCCCCTGCCGGGAGTCGCTGACAAAGACCGCGCCATCGGCTCCGATGGCCAGGCCGCTGGGCCGGTAGCGGGCGGCGCCGGGGTCGCGGATGGGGTCATGGCCGGCAAATCCCCGCACGAATGGGCTGCTGGCTCCAGTCGCGCCCTGTCGGGTGATCGGCACGAATTCAATGGCATATCCCGCCTGCGGCAGGGGCGCTCGGTTCCAGGAGCCATGCAGCGCGATCAGCGCGCCGCCCCGATACGGCGGCGGCAGACGCTCGTCGTCATCGAATACGAGCGCGTTGGGCGCCGTGTGCGCCTGGAGCGCGAGAACCGGCCGCGGGTACTCGGCGCAGCGTCCGATGCGCTCGCCGTCTCCGCCATATTCCGGGGCCAAAACGCGCCGGTCTGCGGCGGGGTCGAAATAGCAGTACGGCCACCCGAAATCGCTGCCGGGCGTGAGACGCAGCAATTCCTCGGCCGGTAGTTCGGCGTTTGCTTGGGCATCGTAGAGTCCGGGCCAGAGCCCGCTGAGCTGATCGCGGCCGTGCTGGACGGCGTAGAGCGTTTCATCGGTCTTGCGCCAGGCGAGCGCGACGGCATTGCGGACGCCGCGCGCCTGCGCCGCCCCGTCTGCGGGATGGCGTTGCCCGCTCCTAGTCGCCTCATAGCGCCAGATCCCGGCTTGCGCGTCCCGTTCGGGACAGGGATCCAGACCGGGTGAACCGGGTCTGCGATCCGCTCGTTGGCAGGCATTGGAAGGCGCGCCGACGTTTACATAGAGCCCACCTCGGCCATCGAGCGCAATGGATTTGGCTGCGTGCTGACGCTGATCAGGAAACCCACTGACGACGACAGCCGGCGGTCCGACTGGACGTCCGCTCTGGTCCAAGGAATAGCGCAGGATGCGACGGTCCTCCCCGACAAACAGTGTGGTTCCGGTCAGGACGAGACCCGTGCCGCCGGCCTCGCCGAAACGAAATCCCGCATCCGCACGGCTGTCGCCATTCCGATCCTTCAGGGCGACGACCGGTCCACGGCCGCCCATCGCCGGGAACGACGATTCGGAAGTACGGGCAGGACCGTCGGTCATGACGTAGACCGTCCCCTCGGGGCCGATCGCCAGATGACGTGCGGCGCCGAGTCCGTGCGCAAAGACTTGCGCGCACCATCCGGCAGGCAGAGAAAGATCGTCAGGCGGCAGTGGGCACTGGCTGCCCTCGGCCGCATGACCGAAAACGGTCACGAACAAAGCGACCCTGAGCGGCATCCGCCATGTGGCTGCGGACAGAGGCGCCCGGATGAGGCGATGCACCGTCTGGATGCTCATTGCACGCACAGCGTGCACGAAGACGCGATTTTCATTCGGGTCGATCCCAGTCGCTATACTGATGGGGCAGGCGGATGAGTGTCGATGAGGGAGCAGGGTAGCGCAAATGCAAGACACACGAATCGTCATCGCCGACTGTGCCGAATGTCAATGGCTGTTGCGGGCGGCTTGGCTGGCGCAGGAATTGCTGATGACATGCGGGCACGACAGAAGCGAGGTCGCTCTCGACCCGGCTCCGGCTGGATTTTCGAGATTCGGATGAACAACGCGTCGCTGCGGTCACGTACCCCTGAGGGGTGACTTCCGGAATCCTAAAGCGATCAAGCAGCGGGTTCGGAATTGCATCGATCCGGATCGCGACTTGGGACATATCCACCGCGGGAGGGCACCGTCAACATGCAGCGTGGATTGATCATTGCAGGATTGCTGCTGCTGGCGATCGGGATCTCATGGCCATTGTGGACACGCCTGCGGCTGGGCAGATTGCCCGGCGATTTCTACTGGCGCAGCGACAACGTCGCGTTTTATTTTCCGCTGACCACGAGTTTGCTCGTGAGCCTGGTGCTTGGTCTCGTGTTCTGGCTCGTGCGGCGCTGACGGGTTTTCTGCACCGGCCGGTTTGAGTAAACTTCGGGCGCACGAATCGGGCCTTCGGGTACGACGACAAGGTTTTCGAAGGGAAAGACCGAACCATGACTAAAAGCAAATGGGTTGGGCTTGTGCTGCTGGTCCTTGGGGCGGGCATGGGTCAGGCTCAGGGCGCAGGGTTTCTGTCGGCGGATGTGCTGGAGCGTGCCTACCAGGCACACCTGAGGTTTGATGGCCTTGGCGAGTCCAGGCCAAAAACAGCCCCATCGCAGCCCTTGGGAGAGCATTTTTTTCTCACCGTCGATCACCGCTTGCACGATGAGGTTCTGGGCAATTTCAATCTTCCGCTCGAAGCGCTGTCGGCCGGGATCGGCGGGCGGTACACCTTGACGCCCCTGTCAGCCGGGATCTCCATGGATATTTTCGGGGGAATGGCCTACCTGAATCGCTACGACGATCTGTTTGCGACCGAGCAGTGGCGGGGCTACGGCTTGGGTGGCGGGCTGCGGATGGGTCTTCAGGACGCCTTCGAACTCGAATTCGGAGTCTTGCAGAACGCGCTGGACAATCGCCGCGATGATCTGACTTCCGGACTTCTGCGCTATTCTTTGGGCGCCCTGTATCGGCTGACGCCCAACTTCGGATTGACCGCCTCCTTTACCACCGGTGAGTACGAAAAGGATCTGCAAGGCCAGGACTTGTCGGAATGGCGGTTCGGTGCGCGTCTGGGATTCTGATCCTGCCGATATGTCTTCTGATATCAGGTGCGGCAGTCGGCATCGCCGGAACCCTTGGGGCTGGCCGATCCCATTCCACCTCACGAATCCCATGGACTGGATCAGCCTGTCGCGGCTTCAAGCCCTCTTGCGGGCCAGCGTGAGTCCGTCCGCGACGGGCAGCAGGCACAGATCGATGCGCTCGTCGTTGCGCCGCGCAGCGTTGAACGCTCGCAAGGCGACGGTATCGGCGTCAGCCACGGTCGGATCGGCCACATGGCCGGACCATAAGGTGTTGTCCACAGCGATGATCCCGCCGGGGCGCAGCAAGTCCAGACACGCCTCGAAATAGGCGGCATAGCCGGTCTTGTCGGCATCGATGAAGGCGAAGTCGAATTGTCCCGATCGCCCCGCATCGATCAACTCGTGCAAGGTTTCCAATGCGGGACGCAGGTGCAGGCGGATGCGACCTGCGACGTGCGCCTGTTGCCAATAGCGCTGCGCGATCGCGGTCCATTCGGCGCTGATGTCGCAGGCGATGAGTTCGCCGTCCTCCGGCAGGGCCAGCGCCGTGATGAGCGCACTGTAGCCCGTGTAGACGCCGATCTCGAGCGTGTGGCGCGCGCCAATGGCACGGATCAGGAAGTCCAGGAACTGCCCTTGCTCCGGCGCGATCTGCATGTTGGCTTCGGGCAGGCGCGCGGTTTCTTCACGCAGGGCGCGGGCGATGTCCGGCTCGCGCACGCCGAATTGACAGAGATAGGCGCTGAGCCGATCGTCCATCGTCAGCGTCTTGCGGCTCATGGATCCTCAGCCTCGCTTCATGGTGTCGAAGAATTCGCTGTTGGTCTTGGTGTTTTTCATGCGATCGAGCAAAAACTCGATGGCCGCCAATTCATCCATGGAATGCAGGAGCTTGCGCAAGATCCAGATCTTCTGCATTTCTTCCTGGGAGATGAGGAATTCCTCGCGCCGGGTTCCCGAACGGTTGATGTTGATGGCGGGGAAGATGCGCTTTTCGGCGATGCGGCGCTCCAGGTGGATTTCCATGTTGCCGGTGCCCTTGAATTCCTCGTAGATCACGTCGTCCATGCGCGAGCCGGTGTCGACGAGGGCGGTGGCGATGATGGTCAGCGAGCCGCCTTCCTCGATGTTGCGGGCAGCACCGAAGAAGCGTTTGGGCCGATGCAGCGCATTGGCGTCCACGCCGCCGGTCAGCACCTTGCCGGAAGACGGCACCACGGTGTTATAAGCGCGCGCCAGACGGGTGATGGAGTCCAGCAGCACCACGACGTCCCGCTTGTGCTCGACCAGTCGTTTGGCTTTTTCGATCACCATTTCCGCCACCTGAACATGGCGGGTGGCCGGCTCGTCGAAGGTGGAGGCGATTACCTCGCCTCGCACCGAACGGCTCATTTCGGTGACTTCCTCCGGGCGTTCGTCGATGAGCAGGACGATGAGGTAGCACTCGGGATGATTGGCCGCAATGCTGTGGGCGATGTTCTGCAGCATCATGGTCTTGCCAGCCTTGGGCGGCGAAACGACGAGGCCGCGTTGGCCCTTGCCGATGGGCGCGATCATGTCGATGATGCGCGAGGTGAGGTCCTCGGTGCTGCCGTTGCCCTGTTCGAGGCCGAGGTTTTCCTTGGCAAACAGCGGCGTGAGATTTTCGAACAGGATCTTGTGATGGGAGGCCTCGGGCCGCTCGAAATTGATCTCATCGACTTTCAGCAGCGCGAAGTAGCGTTCGCCTTCCTTGGGTGGACGAATCCGCCCCGTCACAGTATCCCCGGTCCGCAGACTGAAGCGTCGAATCTGGCTCGGCGAGACATAAATGTCATCGGGGCCCGCCAGATAGGAGCTGTCCCCGGATCGGAGAAAACCATAGCCGTCCTGCATGATCTCCATGACGCCGTCCCCGAAGATCTCGTCGCCGTTTTTCGCGACGTGCTTCAGGATGGCGAAGATGATGTCCTGCTTGCGCGACCGTGCGGTTCCTTCGATGTTCATCGACTGCGCCAGCGCGACAAGCTCGGCGGCCGGCATTTTCTTCAGATCAGTGAGGTTCATGCAGTGGTTACTCGAAAATGGGCTGAAGCCGGGTTCGAATGATGGGAAATGGCTTTGGGGATGGCGTGGATGGGTTTGCGGACCGATTGCGTTCTCAGGCAACGAACACAGGACGATGGAAGCAGGTCTTTTGTCTTTTGTCGTTGATCTGACTATTGTTTTTTTTCTCGGGGTTGACCCCTGACGGCGTCAGGGGTCATTGGAGGCACTGCGATGGCCCGACAGATTATAGCTGGCTGTCGAGAAAGGTGGTCAGCTGGGACTTCGACAGTGCGCCCACCTTCGTCGCCTCGACGTTGCCGCCCTTGAAGAGCATCAGCGTCGGGATACCTCGAATTCCGTACTTGGGAGGAGTCTGGGGGTTTTCGTCGATGTTGAGTTTGGCGATCCGGAGCCGCCCGGCATATTGCTCCGACATCTCGTCCAGAATCGGGGCGATCATCTTGCAGGGTCCGCACCATTCGGCCCAGTAATCCACCAGGACGGGCAACGGGGATTGCAGCACTTCCCGCTCGAAATTCTCATCCGTGACATGGGTGATGGCACCGCTCACGAAACATACCTCCACAGCAAGATAGAAAATTGGATTCTCGTGCCGGAAACGCGAAGAATGCGTCGGCGGGAACCGTCCGGATGTGACTGGACCGGACCGGATGAGGCAGAATAGATCGCAGATCCAATGAAACAGCTCGGAGCTAGATTACCCAGTGATTGACCCGAAATGCAATAGGACGGCCCGCCCCACCGCGCGCGCGGGACAGGGCAGGACCGCATGACCGACGCCACCGAACTTCCGTCGCCGTCACAGGCTTTTACCGATCTTGCACTTCATCCGGCTTTGCTCGCCGGCACGGCCTTGGCGGGGTTTTCCCATTGCACGCCGATCCAGTCCGCGAGCTTGCCACTTGCGCTGGCCGGACGAGATGTGGCGGGTCAAGCCCAGACCGGAACGGGCAAGACAGCAGCCTTCCTGCTCGCGGCCATGCAGCGTTTGTTGGCGCAGGAACCGGATGCTCGCCGCAAACCCACGCAGCCCCGTGCTCTGGTGTTGGCGCCTACTCGGGAACTGGCGATCCAGATTCATCGGGATGGCATGCAGTTAGGCGTGTCGACCGGTCTGCGCCTGGGTGTCGTCTACGGGGGGACGGGGTATCACGCCCAGCGCGACGCGCTTCGGGAGGGAGTGGACCTGTTGGTGGGCACGCCCGGCCGGCTCATCGATTACCTGAAGCAAGGTGTCTTCGACCTGCGGGCCGTCGAGGTGGTCGTTCTGGACGAAGCGGATCGCATGTTCGATCTGGGCTTCATCAGCGACGTGCGTTTTCTGATGCGCCGCCTGCCGCCACCTCGACAGCGGCTCGGTCTGCTGTTCTCCGCCACGCTGTCGCACCGCGTGATCGAGCTGGCGTACGAGCACATGAACGATCCGCAGATCGTCAGGACCCAGGCGGAACAGGTCACGGCAGCCGGTGCCCGCGAACGGCTGTATCATGTGGCGAGTGACGAGAAGATGGCAGTGCTCCGGGCGGTACTCCATGCGCATGTCGATGAACGCACCATCATCTTCGTCAATACCCGCCGCGCATCGGAAAAAATCGAGCAGCGGCTTCGCGCGCAGCATGTGGCGGTCGGCAGACTCAGCGGCGATGTTCCGCAGAACAAGCGGCTGGCGCTGCTGAAAGACTTCACCGAGGGACATGCCCGGGTCCTTGTCGCCACCGACGTGGCGGCCCGCGGACTGCATATCCCCGACGTCGGTCTGGTCATCAATTATGATCTGCCTCAGGATGCCGAGGATTACGTGCACCGCATCGGCCGCACGGCCCGCGCTGGCGCTGACGGGGACGCCGTCTCCCTGTGCTGCGAACATTATTGTTACGCGTTGCCGGACATCGAAGCCTATATCGGCCACAAGATTCCGGTAGCAGCGCTACCGGATCCGGTGCATCAGTTGATGCCTGGTGATGCCGTGCAAACTGCGTCCCCACCATCCGGCGGTGATACGCCGCGGTCCACGGGCCGTCGCCGTAGGCGTCGAGCGCCCCCAGGCTCCGCTTCCACCCAAGGAGAGTCTTCGTGATGTCGAGTGTCGACGCACTGCTCGATCCGGTGATTCAACTCGCCAACGAGGCGGCTGCAGCCATCATGGCCGTTTACGCCCAAGCCGATTCGGGGGCTCGCGCCAAGGACGATCAGTCGCCGCTGACCGAAGCGGATCTGGCTGCGCACCGATCGCTGGTGAAAGGGCTTGCCCGACTGACACCGGATTTGCCGGTGCTGTCGGAGGAAGGTGGCTTGCCGGATTTCTCCGAACGGTCCCGGTGGACGCGTTACTGGCTGATCGATCCGCTCGACGGAACCAAGGAGTTCCTCAAGCGTAATGGCGAGTTCACGGTCAACGTTGCACTGGTCGTGGACCATCGGCCGGTTCTGGGCGTCGTGCAGGTGCCGGCGACGGGTGTTTGCTACGCGGCGAGTCCGGCCCGCGGCGCGTTCAAGGTGGAGGTTGGCGGCGCCGTTCATCCTATCGCCGTCCGGCCGTGCCCGGTGGGCAGGCGCGCCACGGTCGTTGCGAGTCGCAGCCATCAGAGTCCCGAGGTGGCCGCCTACCTTGAGCGGCTCGGTCCGTCCGACCTTGCGAGCATGGGCAGTTCGCTCAAGATCTGTCTGGTGGCCGAGGGGAAAGCCGACATTTATCCGCGACTTGGGCCTACCAGCGAATGGGACACTGCCGCAGCCCAAGCCGTTCTGGAAGCTGCCGGCGGGCAGTTGACCGATCTCGCAGGTCGTCCAATGCGCTACAACGGCAAGGCCGAGATTCTGAATCCCTTTTTTCTGGCCTTTGGCGACGCGTCCCGGGACTGGCGGGCCTACCTGCCGGAAACCAGGGGGTGATCCGGTGGGGTGCGGCTGCGCATGACCGTGGCGCCCCGCCGCCGGGCGCGCCCGGCGGCGGGAGATCAGCTTGTCAGGGAGGCGCGGATATTCATCGCAACACCCACGACGCCCAGGATGACGAACCAGATCAGGCACCAGCCTGGAATGCTGATGCCGACGAAGGTCCAATCGATGACAGCGCATTCGCCGCTGCCTTTCAGCACGTTCTGGATGACCGTCTGCAACGGCCAAGCTTGCATCATGGTTGCAAGGTCCGGTCCGCAGGCCGGAACCTTGTCCGGCGGAAGGTTCTGCAGCCAGACATGACGGCCTGCGACGCCGGCACCAGCCGCTGCAATGAGACCCAGTACAACGGCGTAGATGCGTCGACCGATTGGGGCCGGTTGGTGCAGCGTGAGACTCAGGAAGGTGAGCCCGAGGGCGACGAGGCCCACGCGCTGGAAGATGCACAAGGGACAAGGTTCCCGGCCTTCCACGTATTGGAGGTAGTACGCGTATGCCATCAGCAGCACGCAGATGGAGAAACCGCAGAAATTGACCTGGCGTGGGTTCATGCCCAGAAAACGCGGAGCGTCCTGCTCCATTAGGATCGCCGCCATGGCAAAACCTCCTCGATCGTTAATCTTCTCGCTTTGTTGAGCGTTGTATCAGTACATAGCGCGCCCGACTCGTCACGGAATTAGCGCGTTCGCCTTCTATTGTAATGGCCAGATCGATGGCAGCCTTGCCGCAGGTCATGAACTCCGAAAATAAGGCTTCCATGATCTCGATCGGCGGTCGTTCGCAACGGCTGACGAGCGTTGTGGTGACAGGGGCGAGATATCGCGTCTCCAGTTGAGCGATCACCACTTCGGCGTCCAGCCCACGCTCACGGCGTGCCAGCTCGACCATCGCCCAGCCCGTAACCACCGCCAAGGCGGCCAGGCTGCCACCGAACGCCGCGCCCTTATGGTTACGGTTCGGCTCATACGGAGCGGCCAGCCGCAGTTCACACCCATCGTAATACTCAAGCACCACGCCCATGAAGCCCGTCAGCGGGATACCTGTTTCCAGGATTTCGGCGAGAGCTGTCGTGGGCATCGCGTTCGTCGATGGGTTGCCGGCTATTGTGACACCTCGGGTTCAATATATCGTGCCTTTGCCCCCCGCGCCATCATCCAATCGTCATTGTGGCTTCATCGCTTCGTCATCGCGCCTTTCTAAGCTCTTGCGGTTAATGACATCTCAGGAGTGCGCATGAGCGAGCAAACCCTCTCAAGTGATGCAGTCAAAGCGAGCAGTCTCAAGGTACGAGTCGCGGTCGATCTGGACGAGATTCGGGCTGCCCAGCGCCTGCGTCATCGGATTTTCGCCGAGGACATGGGCGCCTTGCTGCACACGACCGTTCCCGGCCATGATGTGGACGGGTTCGATGAGCACTGTCGGCATCTGCTGGTTTGGGACGATCGTCGCAGCCAGATCGCGGGTTACACGCGGATTCTGTTGCCTGAGGGGGCGCGCTCGGCCGGAGGTTTCTATTCGCAGACCGAATTCGATCTGGCCTCTGTCCTGGATCGCCCGGGACGATTCATGGAGCTGGGGCGGACATGCATCCATCCCGATTACCGCAATGGCCTGACCATCGCGACCTTGTGGATGGGTGTCGCCGAAATGCTCAAGTCGGAACGTTGCGACTATCTGATCGGCTGTTGCTCCATCGGCTTGAATGATGGCTTCGATGCGGTCCGTGCCTTGATCGCTCACTTGCGACCCGATCAAACGCTCGACGCCGCCTGGGCCGTTCGTGCGCGCCATTGCCTGCCAGGTACGGGGGTGGTCGACCCCCGCCCGGCATCCATGCCCCCCTTGCTGAAGGCCTATCTCCGGCTCGGTGCCCAAGTTGCCGTCGAGCCTTGCTGGGACAAGGACTTCAACGTGGCGGATGTCTTCATACTGCTCGACCAGCAGCGGGTCGCCCAGCGCTATGCGCGACACTTCCGGGTGGCCGCGTGAACATACGATACTGGATTCGGGCTTGGCGACTGGCACGGCTCGTGCCGCATCTCCTTTACGCCGTTGCGCTGGTTCTGCTGATCCTGATTCCCGGTTGGGTCGTCGCCAAGCCTTGGTGGCGAGCCCTGCGTCATCGCGTGATTCGGCACTGGTTCCGGATTCTCGTGCGGCTCTTGGGATTGCGGATCACGCTGGTGGGACAAGTTGTAGACGGGCCCGTGTTGCGGGTGGCAAATCACATCTCATGGCTGGATGTCGTCGTCCTCAACGCGATTTCGCCGTCCGTGTTCGTGGCCAAGGCGGAGGTTGCGCAATGGCCCCTGATCGGCTGGATGGCGAACTGGCTGGGGACCTTGTATCTGCGCCGGGGCGACGTTCTCAGCAGCCAGCGGCTGACCGAAGTCATGAGTTGGCAATTCCGCCGCGCGGAGACGGTGACCTTGTTTCCGGAAGGGACGACGGGGAATGGCGCGGTGTTGGGAAAATTCCACGCCAGGCTCTACCAGCCCGCGCTGTCGACCAAGACCGCCGTTCAGCCCGTCGCCATTGCCTATCCCGATGCGCGCGCCGGCGGGCAGACCCATCCGCTGGCGCCGTTTCTCGGCACTCAGACGTTGCTGAACCATCTCTGGACGCTGCTCGGCGAACGGGAATTGGCGGTGAGTGTCACCTTCCTGCCACCCCTGTCGGCAGCTTCCGATCGGCGTGAGCTGGCGATGAGGTCCCGCGAAGCGATCGGGCGTGCCTTGGGGCATGACGCCGGCGCGGCCCGCATGTCGGCCTGAACTGCCGGGCCGATCTCGATCGACTTCAGCGGGCGACCCGCAGCCCCTTCCGAGTCGAATAATAGGCGGCCAGGTCTTTGATTTCCTGCGCTGTCAGCGGCTGAGCGATCCCCACCATGACCGGATTTGTCCGCCGACCGTTCTGGTAGCTCTCCAGGGCATGGATCAGATAATCCTCGTACTGACCTGCGAGATTCGGGAACTGCCCGTTCGGGCTGTTGCCATCCGGTCCATGGCACGCCGCGCAGACCTGCGTGGCTTTCTGTTCCCCGGCGGCTGAGTCACCACGGGCGTACGCCAGCAAGGGCAGTCCGACCAGGCCGAGGAAGATTAAGGTTCTGGTAGCGCGCATGGATCACTATCTCCGGAAGGGGGCGCGGAATCACTGTCCGTCGAGGGTGGCCAGATAGGCCGCGATATCCAACATGTCCTGGTCGCTCAGAGAGCGAGCTTGCGAATTCATGGTTTTGTGAAGTCGCTCGCCGTTCTTGTACCCCTTCAGGGCCGCCACGATGTACTCCGGATGCTGTCCCGCCAGCTTGGGTACCTTGAACGTTGGGTAGGCATTCGTGACCAAAGGGATGCCATGGCAGCCGATGCAACCTTGGAACTTGACCTTGCCCTGCCGGGCGTCACCCGACTCGGCGTGCGCAGCCAGTGTCATGCCCAAGAGCATCGCACACGCTGCGAAGCCCGCTAGACGCTGGATCTTCATTCTCGGCCTCTCGATCGTTGTCCTGAGGGAGGGCTTGTTCGATGGTCGCCCTTTTTTGGCAGCGCCGATTATAGGGGAGGCTGCGCGGACAGGATAGGGCGCTGGCCTCGTTCGACATCATTTTTCGGTGTTGCGCCGCAGCAGATCCATGAACCATGTATCAGGCAGCAGTCGGCGCAGGGCGAGCAAGGGGCCTGCATAGAGACCGGCATGGTAGCGCAACCGTCGGCTGGGATCTTCTGCGGCACGCACGATGCATTCGGCAATCACCTCGGGCGGTGTGCCTGTGTTGCCTCGCTGGAGCCGCTCGGTCAGGCGCACGATCCGCTCCCGGTAGAACGGCAGGTCGATCTCGCCCATGACCAATCCGGTGTCGGCGAATGCCGTCTGGGTGAATCCGGGTTCCACGATCTTGATCCGCACAGCGCTCGGATGAAGGTCGTGCCATAGCCCCTCGCTGATCGCCTCCACAGCATATTTCGCAGCGCTGTAGTAGCCGTAGAAAGGGAAGGTCATGCGGCCGCCGATGCTGGTGACATTGACGATGACGCCACGGTTGCGCTCGCGCATCCCGGGCAGGAAGGCGCGGATGGCATTGAGGGTGCCGAACAGGTTGGTTTCAAAGGACGCGCGGACCTGTTCCGGCGTGCAGGTTTCGATCGCGCCGGTGAGACCGTAGCCGGCATTGTTGACCAGCGCGTCCACCGCGCCGAAGCGTGCTTCAGCTGCAGCCAGCGCGCTTTCCACGCTGGCTGCGTCGGTCAGGTCCAGTCGCTCGACCAAGACATCTGCCGGCCACCCAAACGCCGCGGCCCGGGCGGGATTGCGCATCGTGGCGACGACCTGCCAGCCGCGACGGTGAAAGGCCATGACCGCGGCTTTGCCGATGCCGGATGAGGTGCCGGTGATGAGGACGGTGCGGCGCATCGGAGGGGCTCCTGCTTTGATTGTTGTGGATGAGGCGCGTCAATAGACACCTTATCCCATTTGCAAGTTCGCCTTTCTTGACGCTGGTGGAACCCCTACCTACTATTTGAAAACCTTTTTCACTGTTGAAGGAACAGCAGGACAATCCTATGGCCAAGAAAATCTCCCCCGACCTGGTCGGTGAAACCTTCAGCCCGATGCCGGCGTCCTGGACCAAGAAGGACGTGCAGCTCTACGCCCTGGGCGTCGGTTGTCAGCCCGACACCGAGCTGGCCTTCGTGTATGAGCAGAAAGGTCCCAAAGTGCTCCCCACCTACGGCGTCATCGCCGGCATGATGTCCATGGGCGGCATGATGGGCAAGGTCGAAATGAACCTTGCCAATCTGTTGCACGGCGAACAGGCCATCACGCTGCACCGCCCGATTCCTCCGCAGGCCAAGGTGGAGTGCATCGGCAAGATCACCGAGGTGTGGGACAAGGGCAAGGCGGCGGTGCTGGGCGTGGAAGGGCTGGTGCAGGACAAGGACGGTCCCATCTGCACGACGCACGCGACCATCTTCCTCAAGGGTGCCGGCGGTTTTGGTGGCGAGCGCGGGCCTTCATCCGAAGGCATCAACGTGCCGCCGGAGCGCGACCCCGACCACGTCATCACCTACAACACCCGGCCCGAGCAGGCGGCGCTCTATCGGTTGTCCGGCGATCCGAACCCGATCCACATCGACCCGAACTTCGCCAAGATGTCCGGCTATCCCAAGCCCTTCCTGCACGGTCTGTGCACCTACGGCTTCGTCGGACGCGCCATCCTGCACACCCTGTGCGGCAGTGATCCGGCACGGTTCAGCTCGTTCGAGGCGCGGTTTGCCGATCAGGTCTATCCCGGCGACGACATCGTCACCAAGCTGTGGGTGACCGAACCCGGCGTGGCCATCGTCCAGGCCGAGACTCAGAAGGGCAACGTGGTGCTGTCCAAGTCCAAGTGCACTTTCAAGCCCGAGTAAGGCGATGTTTCGAGCCTGACTCGAGGAAGGGGGCGCAAGCCCCCTTTTTTAAGAGCGCGATTCGCGTTCGGCCTATGCTCGAACTGCATGGATTTGGGATTGATAAAGGCCTGATGACCGGAGGGAGGTGCAGCATGACGGCCAGCAAGACACTGAAGGTGGGTGATGAGGCGCCCGATTTTCGTCTTCCGAATGCGGAGGGTCGAAGCATTGCGCTGTCCGAGTACCGCGGCCTGCCGGTCGTGGTGTATTTCTACCCCAAGGACGACACGCCCGGCTGTACGGCCGAGGCCTGTGCTTTCCGTGATCAGTACGAGGACTTCAAGCAGGCGGGCGCCGAAGTCATCGGCATCAGTTCCGACGCGCCGAGCAGGCATGCACAATTCGCCGGCAAGCACCGGCTGCCTTTCGTGCTGCTCAGCGATCAGGACGGCGCGGTCCGCAAAGCCTATGGCGTGGCCCCGACACTGGGGATTCTGCCCGGCCGGGTGACGTTCGTGATCGATCGGAACGGCATCATCCGCCATATTTTCTCGAGCCAGCTCCGCGCGACCCGGCACGTCACGGAGGCGATCGCGATTCTGCGGAAGCTGGCCTGACGGCGCTGCAGGCGGCTGGATGGAGGGGATGCAGTGCCCAGATCGCGTGGCCGGGTGCCCCGATGGCTCGCTCCCGTAACAACGACTTTGGATGGGCAGAAGGGGTGGCCACCTTGCGGTGGCCACCATTGGCACGTCGAGCAACCGCGAGGGATCCTCTGGTTACATTGGCACCACCAGGGTAGGAGTGAAGACGACTTGGACCGGGGTGAAGGTATTGGACAGGTAGTCCCCGAAGAAGGGAATGGTCGCAAACTGTGCCTGGAGCGCCACATTGACCGGCGCGAGCGCTAGGTTGGTCGTGTTCAGTGCGGCGCCCTTGGCGGCACTGACCAGTCCGGGGTTGAAGCTATTGACCGCGCCGTAGATGGACGAAAACTGAACCGGGCCGACGCCATATCCACCGATGACCGTGGGGTCGACGGTGTAAAGATTGAGGGTCCCGGCCTTGAGCGAGTAAAGGCCTTGGGCATGGATTGCGGAGAGATCCTCATCGGTCAGATTCTGCAGTTCGGCGTGGGCAGCGAGCGGGGCCGCCAGCAGCGGGGCCAATGGGAGCAGAAACTTTTTCATGGGCGAACTCCTTTTCGAAAAACGACGGTAGGCAACCATCATGATCATGGGCCGGTGTTGCACGATGATGAAGACCATTGGGTTTCACGCTTAGAAACGCTGTCCCGTTCGATATGTCCCGTCGGCATCCGCCTCAGTCGGCAGCGAGTCCGATCAGCGGCTCGTGAGTGCGCGGCGGTCCTGTCGTGAGGGATGGGCAGATGACGGCGCGCAAGCTCGCGGACCGAGCCAATCTGCTTCAGGCGCTGGTTCGCAAAGGGGTTAGGGCATGGCGTGGTCACGGCAAGTGACGCGTGGGGGTCGAAATGGCGCTCGCCGGAGACGCGTTCAACCGCTCCGCTGGGCGAGATGGACCGTCGATGCCGGTAGGTTCCGCTCCCATTCCAGCGCACTGCCCACGATCAGGTCGAGGTCGGCATAGCGCGGCGTCCAGTGCAGCAGGCCGCGCAGGCGCGCGGGGTCGGCCACCATGAGCGGCAGGTCGCCGGGCCGGCGGGGCCGGTTGACGGTGCGGATGACCTGCCCGCTCGCCATGGCAACGGCTGCGAGGACTTCGCGGACGCTGCGACCCGTGCCGTAACCACAGTTGAGCGTTACCGATGCGCCACCCATGCGCAGATAGTCGAGCGCGAGGACATGGGCTGACGCAAGGTCTTCGACATGGATGTAGTCGCGGACGCCGGTGCCGTCCGGCGTATCGTAGTCGGTGCCGAAGACTTCCACGAACGGACGCCGTCCCAAGGCGGCCTCGCAGGCGACCTTGATCAACTGGCCGGCTTGCGGGCCGCGCGGTCCGATGCCGCCGCCCGGGGCGCTGCCCGCGACGTTGAAATAGCGCAGGATGGCATGGCGCATCGTCGTTGCAGCGCATACGTCGCGGACCATCCATTCGGCCATGAGCTTGGAACGGCCATAGGGATTGTGGGGCTCGGTCGGACTGTGCTCGCTGGCCGGCCGATCGAGGGCAGGCAAGGCGTAGACGGCGGCGGTCGAGGAAAACATGAAGTGCCGGACGCCTGCCCGGGCGCACGCCCCGAGCAGGGTCTGCGTCACGCAGGTGTTGGTCTCGTAGTAATCGAGCGGCCGCTGCACCGACTCCGGGACGCTGGTCCGGGCGGCAAAGTGCAGCACCGTGTCGATGGCGTGGCGACTCAACAAATCATCGAGCAAAGCGGCGTTGCCGGCGTCTCCGATCACGATCTGGCCGAATCGCACGTTGTCCAGATGGCCGGTGGACAGATCGTCCAGGATGATCAGCGACTCCCCCCGCTGGCCGAGGAGGCGCGCGACATGCCCGCCGATATAGCCGGCTCCGCCGGTGATCAACACGCTGTTTGCCATGACGATGGGGTTGCCTGATCGAAGCGCCCTGAGTTTTTTGTGACACTAGCATAGCACCTGCGCCCCCCATACCGGACCCTGCGCGGTGCGGCCGTTTTTTGCTAGCATCGCGCCTTGCTGCGGCGCCTTCGGCTGCCGCTTGGATTTCGCCAGATCGACGAGGGTGACATGTCGACGATTCGCAAGGTGGTCTTGGCTTATTCGGGGGGGCTCGATACCTCCGTCATCCTCAAATGGTTGCAGGAACATTACCGCTGTGAAGTGGTGACGTTCACGGCCGATCTGGGGCAGGGCGAGGAACTCGCGCCCGCGAGCGCCAAGGCGTCCTTGCTGGGCGTGAAGGAAATCTACATCGACGATCTGCGCGAGGAGTTCGTGCGCGATTTCGTTTTCCCCATGTTCCGCGCCAACACGCTCTACGAGGGCGAGTACCTGCTCGGCACGTCCATCGCCCGACCGCTCATTGCCAAGCGGCTGGTCGAGATCGCAACGGAAGTCGGTGCCGATGCCGTGGCCCATGGCGCCACCGGCAAAGGCAATGATCAGGTGCGCTTCGAACTCGGTGTGCTTGCGCTCAAGCCCGCGTTGCGCGTCATCGCGCCTTGGCGGGAGTGGGATCTCACCAGCCGCGAAACCCTGTTGGCCTACGCCGCGCGCCATGGCATTCCCATCGAGCGTCAGGGCCAGAAGAGCCCATACTCGATGGATGCCAATCTGCTGCATATCTCCTACGAAGGTGGCATTCTGGAAGATCCCTGGGCCGAGCCCGAAGAATCCATGTGGCGCTGGTCGGTGGCGCCGGAGCAGGCGCCCGATGCGCCGCAGTATCTCGAACTCGATTTCGAGCGCGGCGATCTGGTCGCCATCGATGGGCAGCCGCATACGCCTGCAGGTGCGCTGGCTGCCCTCAACCAGATCGGCGGCGCGCATGGCGTGGGTCGACTGGACATCGTCGAGAATCGCTATGTCGGCATGAAATCACGGGGCTGCTATGAGACTCCGGGCGGCACCATCCTCCTCAAGGCCCACCGCGCGCTCGAATCGCTCACCCTGGATCGTGAGGAATCGCATCTGAAGGACGAGCTGATGCCACGCTATGCGAGCCTCATCTACAACGGCTATTGGTGGAGCCCCGAGCGGCGCATGCTGCAGGCCGCCATCGACGCCACCCAGGCGCGGGTCAACGGCCGGGTGCGCGTCAAGCTCTACAAGGGCAATGTGTCGGTGGTGGGGCGGCAATCGCCCGACAGCCTGTTCGATGCGCGTATCGCCACCTTCGAGGAGGACGCCGGCGCCTACAACCAAGCCGATGCCACCGGTTTCATCCGGCTGAACGGCCTGCGGCTCGCCATCGGTGCCCGGCGCAACGAAAAGCGCTGAAACCGGGCAGGACGTCGAATGGTTGCGGTCTGCCGCGCCATTCGGCGTCGTTGTGGGCACCCGCTGGATGCATTGAGCGCGGTTTTATATGGCAAATAAGGCTTAAGATAGCAATATTGATTCCTTTCTAAGCTAAGCAGGCCTTGGTAGCTTACGTATCCGTCGATGTCTTTTCGGACGGACCATCTCCCGCGAGGCCTGCCATGTCCGTTTCCTCCGTATCTCCGCTCATGTACAAGCCGGCTCCCGAGCGCGAGGCGCTGGACATGGATGCGCTGAATCCCCTTCTGGCCGAGGCCAGCGCCGAGCAGCGTGTCGCGTGGGCACTGGACCGGTTCGGGCCATCCATCGTGCTGACTTCCAGCTTCGGCGCCCAAGCCGCCGTGTGCCTGCACATGGTCACGCGCCAGCGGCCGGACATCCCGGTGATCCTCGTCGACACCGGCTATCTGTTCCCGGAGACCTACCGCTACATCGATGATCTGACGCAGCGCCTGGATCTGAATCTCAAGGTCTACCGCGCGGCGCTGAGCCCGGCTTGGCAGGAGGCGCGCTTTGGGCGGCTGTGGGAACAGGGTGTCGAGGGACTGGATCGCTACAACCAGATGAACAAGGTCGAGCCCATGCAGCGGGCGCTCAAGGAACTGGGCGCGAAGGCCTGGATCGCGGGCCTGCGCCGCCAGCAGTCGGCCAGCCGGCAGCATCTGCAGGTGCTGGGCAGCCAGAATGGCCGCACCAAGGTCCATCCGCTCGTCGACTGGACCGATCGGGACATCTACCTCTACATGACCCGCCACGAGCTGCCCTACCATCCGCTGTGGCACAAGGGCTATGTGTCCATCGGCGATGTGCACACCACCCGCCCTCTGGGCGATGGCATGACCGAGGAAGACACGCGCTTTTTCGGGCTCAAGCGCGAGTGCGGCCTCCACGAACGCGCCTGAAGGCGGCGTGACGCTGCGGGGCGGACGGCTATAATCGGCCTTTGCCCCGCAGGCTACGGTCCCGGGGCGTTCGATTTCCCCGGAGAGCCCCGTGAGCGCTAATCGCCTCTATCTCTACGACAGCACCCTGCGCGACGGTCAGCAGACCCAAGGGGTCGATTTCACCGTCGGGGACAAGATCGCCATCGCCCATGAACTCGACGCCATCGGCATCGACTATGTCGAAGGCGGCTGGCCCGGCGCCAATCCCACCGATGATGCCTTCTTCGCCGCTGCGCCCGCGCTACGGCGTGCGCGGCTCAGCGCCTTCGGCATGACCCGTCGTCCGGGCCGGCGCCCTGAGGAAGACGCCGGGCTGATGCGGATTCTCGACAGCGGCGCCCCGGTGGTCTGCATGGTGGGCAAGACCTGGGATTTTCATGTCGAGATCGCGCTGCGCAGCACGCTCGCTGAAAACCTCGAGATGATCGCCGACAGCATCGCCTTCGCTCGCGGCCGGGTCGCCGAGGTGATGTTCGACGCCGAGCATTTCTTCGACGGCTACAAGGCCAATCCCGATTTCGCCTTGCGCTGCATCGAGGCGGCGCTGAACGCCGGCGCGCGCTGGGCTGTGCTGTGCGACACCAACGGCGGCAGCCTGCCGCACGAAGTGGAAGCCATCACGCGCGAGGTCGCCGCGCGCTTTCCCGGCGAGCGGCTCGGTATCCACTGCCATGACGACACCGGCAACGCCGTGGCCAACAGTCTGGCCGCCGTGCGCTCAGGAATCCGGCAGGTGCAAGGCACGCTCAACGGGCTGGGCGAGCGTTGCGGGAATGCGAATCTGGTCTCCCTGCTGCCGACCCTGATGCTGAAGATGGGCTATGAAACGGGCCTCAGTCGCGAGGATTTGCGCCAGCTCACACATGTGTCGCGGGTGGTGGACGAGCGGCTCAACCGCGCGCACGACCGCCATGCCCCCTATGTCGGCGAGAATGCCTTCGCGCACAAGGGCGGGCTGCACGTGTCGGCCGTTGAAAAGGACGCGCGCAGCTATGAGCACGTCCACCCCGAGGACGTCGGCAACACGCGCAAGATCCTGGTGTCGGATCAGGCCGGGCGCTCCAACGTGCTTTCGCTGCTCCGCGAGGTGGGGCTCGTCATCGAGGCCAATGATCCGCGTGTGGACCGCCTGGTGCGGCTGGTCAAGGAACGCGAATTCATCGGCTACACCTATGACGGGGCGGAGGCCAGTTTCGAGCTGCTCGCGCGCCAGGAGCTGGAACAGCTCACGCCGCCCTTCGAGCTGGTGAGTTACCGGGTGACGGACGAGCGGCGCATGACCGAGACGGGCGTGCCCTTCACCCTCGCCGAGGCGACGATGAAGGTGCGCGTCGACGGCGAGATGCACATGACCGTGGCCGAGGGCAACGGGCCGGTGAACGCGCTCGACCGCGCCCTGCGCAAGGCGCTGCTGACGGCTTATCCCGCGCTGGTCGACATGCATCTGGTGGACTACAAGGTGCGCATCCTGGGTTCGGGTGCAGGCACCGACGCCCTCATCCGCGTCATGATCGAAAGCACCGACGGTTCCGGCCGGCGCTGGACCACCGTCGGGGTGTCGAGCAACGTGATCGAGGCTTCCTGGCAGGCGCTTTCCGACGCGGTGGCCTACAAGCTCCACGC
>DAOKZK010000007.1:0-6325 GCA_035325645.1 Candidatus Macondimonas sp.
CCCATGCCCGCGCCGCCACCCATGCCCGCGCCGCCACCCATGCCCCCAGTAGCGCGTGGGTCGCGGCTGTTGGACGCGCCCTGTATGGAAGCGGCATCGACGACAGGTGGGAGAACGGTGAGCGTAATGATCGCCAGGGTGACGGCGCGGAGTCTGCGGTGCTGGGCCATCTGGGTCGTCCTTGTTGGGGGCTGTATGTACGGACGGCGTCATGCCGTTCCGGAGCCGATCTGTGCATCATCCACCGGAACGGCCGAGAGGTCCAGATCATCGCACCGGCCGTCGGCCCGGCATCGCAGCATCGGGGATCGGTGTGATCAGCGGCGCATCTGACGAGAGGCCTTGAGCGCTTTCGGGAACAGGACGCAACTGGCGAACACGCCCAGCGCCAGCAGGGTCGCCGGCAGGCTGGCATGTCGGCCCGGTGGATTGGCGATCAGATCCGTCAGCGCGCCGCCGAAGTAGAACAGCGAGGCAAGACTCAGCCAGGCGAAGGTGTAAGGCCGACCGGCCAACAGCCCGGGAACGGCGAGCAGCAGCGGCAACTCCACCCCGGCCAGCCACAGCCAGACGGTGTGCGGAGGCATGAGGTTGGCGAACGCGAGCAGCCAGTAGGCCATGGTTGCCATCAGGCCGCCGATGCAGACCAAGGCGATGCGTTGCAGGATTTGCGGGTGAATCATTGTGCGTTTGGGCCTCCGAGGCGACAAGCGATGGCAGCAACGCGTCGGCCGAGCGCGCGGCACAAGGCCTTTTCCGGCTCGCTGATGGGTCGGTCGTCGTTGCTGCCCGCCCAGTGGCTGGGGCCATAAGGCGTCCCGCCTCCATCGGTCTGGCTCAGCGCCGCTTCGGTGTAGGGTATCCCCACCAGAAGCATGCCGTGATGCAGGAGGGGCAGCATCATGGACAGCAGCGTGCTCTCCTGGCCGCCATGCAGGCTCGCCGTGGACGTAAATGCGGCGGCGGGTTTGCCGGCCAGCGCGCCACTGAGCCAGAGCGAGCCCGTTCCGTCGAGAAAATACTTCAGCGGCGCTGCCATGTTGCCGAACCGGGTTGGGCTGCCGATGATCAATCCGTCGCACGCGATGAGATCCCGTTCCTCTGCGTAGGGTGCGCCTGCGTCGGGGACGGTCGGGCTGGTCGCCTCGCAGGTCGCGGACACCGGCGGGACCGTCCTCAGCCGCGCGCGCGCGCCCGGCACTTCGCCGATGCCACGCGCGATGAACTGGGCCATGCGCGCGGTGGCGCCATGGCGGCTGTAATACAGCACCAGAATCTCAGGCATCGCCGAGCAGCTCCAGTACTCGTTCCGGTGGTCGGCCAATGACGGCTCGCCCGTCGTCCCGAACCGCGATCGGGCGTTCGAGGAGGCGCGGGTGACGGTGAACGGCCTCGAGGATCATCGTATCGGTGAGGTCGGGGTCGCCGAGCCCCAAGGTCCTGTATTCATCCTCGCCCGTCCTGAGCAGCGCGCGCGGCGCAAGGCCCAAGCATTCGGTCAGGTGCGCCAGGTCCTGCAGACTCGGCGGATGGCTCAGATAGTCGATCAGCAATGGCTCGATACCGGCCTCGCGCAACAAGGCCAGAGCCGCGCGCGACTTGCTGCAACGGGGATTGTGGTAGAGGGTGATCGCCATGCTGCCCATGAGTGTGGTTTCCGGCTGGGGCCAACATTGTAGCGATTCGACGCCGCGCTGCGAGATGCGAGCAGTTGATTCCGTCGTCTGCCTGCCTTGCGATGCTTCATCGCGTCCGCACTTCGTCCGGTCATGGCCACGGGGTATGCTCTCGGTTCGGTCCGCGCCTGGGATCGCGTATGGAGCGATGGTATGACGACGCGCAACCTCGAGTTTTTCTTCAAGCCCCGCTCGGTCGCGCTGGTGGGCGCGAGCCGCGACGCCCATCGCGTCGGCGGCGCCGTCGCGCGCAATCTGCAGTCGGGCGGCTTTTCAGGACCCGTGATGCTGGTCAACCGGCGCAGCGAGCCGGACGCCGCGCATGGTGTCTATACCCGCCTGGCCGATTTGCCCCAGGCCCCGGATCTGGCCGTGGTGGCAATCCCGGCCGCTCAGGTGCCTGAAACGCTCGCCGAACTGGGCGCCGCCGGTACGCGGGCGGCCGTGGTGCTCTCGGCGGGTTTCGAGGAGTCCGAAGCCGCTACCGGAGCGGCTCTGCAGCAGGCGGCCCTGGACGCCGCCCGGCCGCATCTGATGCGCATCATCGGGCCCAACTGCCTCGGCATCCTGATGCCCAAGGTGGGGCTCAACGCCAGCTTTGCCCACCTTAATGCGCGACCCGGCAATCTGGCTTTCATCGCCCAGTCCGGCGCGATCCTGACCGCCGTGCTGGACTGGGCCGAGAGCCGTGGCATCGGGTTCTCGACACTCATTTCGCTAGGCGCATCGGCGGACGTCGATTTCGGCGATCTGCTCGATTATCTGGCGAACGACTGGGATACGCGAGCGATCCTGCTCTACGTCGAATCGGTGCGCGACGCGCGCAAATTCATGTCAGCGGCCCGGCTCGCCGCGCGCCTCAAGCCTGCCATCGTCGTGAAGGGCGGACGCTACGCGCAATCGGCCCAGGCGGTGGCCTCGCATACCGGTGCGTTGGCCGGCGTCGACGCCGTCTATGCCGCGGCGTTCCGGCGCGCGGGCATGGTGCAGGTGGATTCCATGGCGGAGCTGTTCGATGCGGTGGAGACGCTGGGCCATTCCAGCCCCCGCTTCGGCGAGCGCCTCGCCATCGTGACCAACGGCGGCGGCATCGGGGTACTGGCCACCGATGAGCTGACGCGGCTGGGCGGCCATCTGGCGAGCCTGTCGGAGAACACGCGTCACCGCTTGCGCGATGCCTTGCCGCCTTTGTGCAGCACGCAGAACCCGGTGGATGTCCTGGGTGACGCCGATCCCGGGCGCTACCGGGAAACGCTGCGCGTGCTGTACGAGGCCCCCGAAGTGGACACCGTGGCGGTCTTCAACTGCCCGGTCGGGGTTGCCAGCAGCCAGGAAGCCGCCGAGGCGGTCATCGAGGTCCACCGGACGCCGCGCAAGGGCTTGCTGACCAACTGGCTCGGTGCCAAGACGGCCCAGACCGCACGCGACACGTTCGCCGCCCATCGCATTCCGAGCTATGAAACGCCGGATCAGGTGATCAGGGCGTACATGCACCTCATCGGCTATCGACGCAACCAGCGCCTGCTGCTGGAAACCCCGCCGTCCTTGCCCCAGTCTTTCGTGCCGGATCACGAGGCGGCAGCGGAGGTCGTCGCGCAGGCGCGTGCACGCGGCGGGGGCTGGCTGTCACTCGCCGAAGGCATGGCGCTGCTGGCGGCCTACCGCATTCCGGTCGTGCAGACTGCGATGGTGAAGACACCCGACGAGGCGGCAGCGCAGGCAGAGGCCTGGGACCTGCCGGTCGTGCTCAAGATTTCCTCCCCCGACATCCTGCACAAGCGCGCCATGGGCGGCGTGGCGCTCAATCTGCAGACCCCCGAGGCGGTGGCCGATGCGGCGCATGGGATCCTGGCACACTTGCGTGAACATCTGCCGCAGGCGCGGATCGAGGGCTTCACGCTCCAGCCCATGGTGCCCAAGGGCGACAACCACGAACTGATCCTGGGCATGACGACCGACGCCGTGTTCGGGCCGGTGCTGCTGTTCGGGCAGGGCGGCAATGCGGTCGAAGCGCTGAACGACACGGCTTTCGCCCTGCCGCCGCTCAACATGCATCTCGCCTGCGATCTCATCGAGCGCACCCGCATCCACCGCGTGCTGCAAGGCGTGGGCGGCATCGCCCCCACGCGCATCGATGATGTGGCCTTGAGCCTGATCAAGCTGGCTCAGCTGGCTGCGGATCTGCCGGAGGTGGCGGAGATCGAGGTCAATCCGCTGCTGGCGGGGGAGCAGGGCGTGCTGGCGCTCGATGCCCGCGTGCGCGTGGATCTCGCCGCGCCGGCGGGCCATGAACATTTCGCGATCCGGCCCTACCCGAAGGAGCTCGAGCAGTCCTTCGAATTGCCCGGCGGTCATGTGCTGCTGCTGCGACCCATCCAGCCCGAGGATGAGCCGGCCCTGATCGAACTGTTCGACGCCATGACCGAGGAGGAGCGCTACATGCGCTTTTTCTCCCCCATGAGTCATGTGCCGCACCAACTGGCAGCCCGGCTCAGCCAGATCGACTATGACCGCGAGATGGCGCTGATCCTGACCGAGCCGGGGCTGCCCGGTCAGGCGCGCATTCTGGCGGGTGTGCGGATTGCCGGCGATCCCAACGGCGAGCGTTGCGAGTTCGCCATCGGGGTGCGCCACGACCAGGGCGGCAAGGGGCTGGGCATCCGGCTGATGCAACGCATCATCGATTACGCCCGAGCGCGCGGCTTTGCCGAGATCTATGGTGATATCCTGCGCGAAAACGGCGCGATGCTGGCGGTATGCCGCAAGCTCGGATTCCGGATCGATCCGGGCGGCGAGAGCAACATCGTGCGGGCGACATTGACGCTGTAACAGGGCGTTCGGTTGTGCCAGCCGTTCTTGCTCAACCTTCGCGAGGAGTGATCATGACATTCAAGACCACCCGTCAAGGCTTGTTTCTGTTCTTGGGCATGGCGGCTGCGACATCTGTTCCGGCCGCGTTGCCGCCCGTAACGGTCTACAAGGACGCGAACTGTGGCTGCTGCACGGCCTGGGCACGCCATCTGAGCGATGCGGGTTTCGACGTCACCAGCCATGATGTCACCGACCTGCCCGAGCGCAAGCAGGCGCTGGGGGTGCCCGCGCGGCTGGGGTCCTGTCATACGGCCCAGGTCGGCGGCTATGTGGTGGAAGGGCATGTCCCGGCTGCTGCGATCAAGCGCCTGTTGCAGGAGAATCCGGCAGCGACCGGGCTTGCCGTACCCGGGATGCCGATCGGATCCCCGGGCATGGAAGGGCCGAACCCGGAACGTTACACCGTGCAGCTGTTCGACAGGAACGGCATGCGGGTCTTCGAGCGCCACTGATGCGCCCTTGCCGGCGGGGTGCCGGCTGCTATAATCCGGCGTCCCGGCGTGGTGCCTTCGTGGCCTCGCCGGATTCGACATGGTGGCCCCGGTCGGTCCCTTCGCGACGATACATTGTGAACCCCGTGAGATCCGGAAGGGAGCAGCGGCAGCAGTGGACTCGGGCGCCGGAGTGTGGCTGGCCGGGGCCGCCGCCCATTGGGCGCGTGGCCATGAATCCGCCGAATGGGGAAGGACGATGAGCTACACCGTACTGGCGCGCAAATGGCGCCCGCGCAGTTTCCGCGAACTGGTGGGGCAGGAACACGTCGTCCGCGCCCTGTCCAACGCCCTGTCCCAACAACGTCTGCACCATGCTTACCTGTTCACCGGCACGCGCGGCGTCGGCAAGACGACCCTGGGGCGCATCCTCGCCAAGTGTCTGAACTGCGAGCAGGGCGTGACCGCCGAGCCCTGCGGCCGTTGCGGCGCCTGTCAGGAAATCGATCAGGGTCGCTTCATGGACCTGATCGAGGTGGACGCCGCCTCGCGCACGAAGGTCGACGACACCCGCGCCTTGCTCGACAATGCCCAGTACGCGCCGGGCAAGGGCCGCTTCAAGATCTATCTGATCGACGAAGTGCACATGCTCTCGACCCATTCCTTCAACGCCTTGCTCAAGACGCTGGAGGAGCCGCCCGAGCATGTGAAGTTCCTGCTGGCGACCACCGATCCGCAGAAGCTGCCGGTCACGGTGCTGTCGCGCTGTCTGCAGTTCAATCTGCATCGCCTCGGCGCCGATCGCATCGCGACCCATCTCGCAACCATCCTGGAAGCCGAGCAAGTGGCGTTCGAGCCTGCCGCCCTGCGCGCCCTGGGGCGGGCGGCGGATGGCAGTGTGCGCGACGCGCTGAGCCTGCTCGATCAGGCCATCGCCTATGCGGGCGGACGGCTGACGGCGTCCGAAGTCGATGCGATGCTGGGCACGGTGGATCGGCTGCAGGTCGACGGCCTGCTCAAGGTTCTGGCCGCAGGGGATGCCGCGGCGATCTGGCAGGTGCTGGTCGACTGGCGCCAGCGCAGCCCCGATTACACCGGTTTGCTCGACGCCCTGGCGCTGCGGCTGCAGGCGATCGCCTTTGCGCAGACCTTTGGTCGACTGACCGACGATGAGGATCCGGTCGACCCCGATTTGCTCATGGCGCTTTCCCCGGCGACGGTGCAGGTCTACTACCAGATCTGTCTGCTGGGCAAGCGCGATCTCGCCTTGGCGCCTGATCCCGCCAGCGGCTTCGAGATGGTGGTATTGCGTCTGCATGCGTTTCGTCCGTCCGCGACCGAGGTGCC
>DAOKZK010000007.1:6425-65182 GCA_035325645.1 Candidatus Macondimonas sp.
TGCCCGCGGCTTGCGCGCAACCGGCTGACGCGACGAAAGCGGGCCAGACCGATGCCTCTGTTGCAGTGTCCGCGCCGTCGCCGGGCCGCGTGGCTGAGCCCCCGGTTGCGCGCGCGCCGGCCCGTCAGGATGATGGCGTCGACCCAGCAGTCGCCGTGCTCCCAGTGGCGGGCAGTGGGCTGCGAACCGTGGCGCATGACGATGATTGGCCCCGGTGGGTGGCGCAGCTCGGTTTGCGCGGCGGTTCGCTGGAACTCGCCCGACACTGCGCCTTGAAATCCCACGCCAACGGCCGCATCGTTCTGGAACTGGCGCGGCAACAGCATGCCCTGCGCCGGCCGGCTGCAGAGCAAAACCTGCGGGATGCGCTGCGGCAGCATCTGCGTGAACCCGACCTGATCCTCGAGATCCGCGCAGCCGATGAGCCGCCGCGATCGACGCCCGCGCAGCGCGAGGCCGATGCACAGGCGCAGCGGCAGGCCGAGGCTGCAGCGGCCGTGCGCGAGGATGCCGTGGTGCAGGCACTGCAGAGCCGGCTCGACGCGCGGGTGCAGAGCGTGCGCCCGCGCGATGTGGCGAGCCTCAACGATGGAGAATGAACGAACATGCCCGGACCCCTCGACAAACTCTTCGAGCAGGCGCGACGCGCCACGGAGGACATGCAGCGTGCGGCGCAGAATCTTGCTCAAGTCGAAGTCGTCGGTGAGGCCGGCGCCGGCATGGTGCAGGTCACGCTGAACGGACGGCGGGAGGTGAGCCGGGTGCGCATCGATCCCCAGTTGTTGCGCGACCAGGCGTTGCTCGAGGATCTCGCGGCCGGAGCCATGAACGACGCGCTGCGCAAGCTCGAGAAAGCGCTGGGCCAGAAAATGGGTAATCTGGCCGGCGGCATCAAGATGCCGGGCGGATTTCCCGGATTCTGATCATGTCGCTGTTCGCCCCGCCGCTGAATCGATTGATCGAGGCCCTTCGCCTCTTGCCCGGGGTTGGGCCCAAGTCCGCGCAGCGCATGGCGTTTCACCTGCTGGAAAAGGATCGCGATGGTGCCATGGCGCTGGCTGGCGCGCTGCGCAATGCGCTCGAAATCCTGCGCCACTGCCATGATTGCCGCATGTACTGCGAGGGCGATCGCTGCCCCATCTGCCAGTCGACTCATCGGGATGAGAGCCTGCTGTGCGTCGTGGAGACCCCGGCCGACGTGGTGGCGATCGAAAACGCCGGCTTTTACCGCGGCAAATATTTCATTCTGATGGGCCATTTGTCGCCGCTCGACGGGATCGGGCCGGCGGAGCTGGGCCTGGATCGTTTTGCCGAGCGTCTGGCCCAGGGGGTGAGCGAGGTGATCCTCGCCACCAACCCGACGGTGGAGGGCGAGGCCACGGCGCATTATCTGGCCACCCAGGCCGCGCGGGCCGGGGTGCATGCCAGCCGCATCGCGCACGGGGTGCCGATGGGTGGCGAGCTGACCTACGTCGACAGCGGAACCCTGTCGCATGCGTTCAGCGGCCGTCATCGCCTGGCAGGGTCTGGCCCGGAATCATCCTGAACTTCCCACGCCCGAGAAGGAGCCTGCCGCATGGCCGAATGCCTGTTTTGTCGCATCGTCAAGGGCGAACTGCCGGCCCAGATCGTGCATGAGACCGACTCGGTGATCGCCTTCCGGGACCTGCATCCGCAGGCCCCGACGCACGTGCTCGTGATTCCCCGGCGCCACATCGCGACCCTCGACGATCTGTCGGCCGACGATGCGGCCCTGATGGGGGAGATGATGCTGGCTGCCCAGGCCGTGGCGCGTCAGGAAGGCATTGCCGAGCGCGGTTATCGCACGGTCATGAACTGCAACCTGGCCGGGGGACAGACGGTCTATCACATCCACCTGCACCTGCTGGGCGGCCGCCAGATGATCTGGCCGCCGGGATGACGGGTCAGGCGTCCCGGCCTCTTGGCGGTCCGGGCGCAGGCGACGAGGCCATGAACGACGTAACCTACGACCACATCATCCGCCGGCTCGAGCACTCGTTGCCCGCGCCGCCGCCTGCATGCCTGCACGAGTTTCCCGGGCCGCTGAACCTCCCGCTGGATCTGCTGCCGGTGCCGCTGGAACGTCTGCGCCCCGCTGCCGTGCTGGTCCCGATCGTGCGCGATCCATCGGGGCCACGCATGCTGCTGACACAGCGCAATGCGCAGCTCCGTCACCATGGCGGGCAGATCAGTTTCCCCGGCGGCGGCGCTGAAGCCGACGATGTCGATGCGGCCTGGACCGCGCTGCGCGAAAGCGAGGAAGAGCTGGGGTTGCCGCCCGATCAGGTGCAGGTGGTCGGCTATCTCGACCCGCACGTGACGGTCAGCGGATTTTGCATCACGCCGGTGGTGGGGTTGGTGCCGCCGGCATTGCCCCTGCGGCCCGATCCCGCCGAAGTCGCCGAGATCTTCGAGGTCCCGCTGGACTTCTTGTTGGACCCGGCCAACCACGAGCGCCGGGTTGCCCGGATGCGGGACCGGGAACTGGTCTATCACGCCATCGCCTATGGTCCGTGGAACATCTGGGGGGCGACCGCCGCGATGATCATCAACCTGGCCGAGAAGCTCCGTTCGGCCACGCCGGAACAGATCTGAGATGGACGAGTTGCTTCAGGTCATGGCACGACTGCGCGATCCCGAGCGCGGTTGCCCGTGGGATCGTGCCCAGAATTTCCGCTCTCTCATCCCGTATCTGCTCGAGGAGAGCTATGAGGTCGTCGAGGTGCTGGAGGCAGCCGATCCGGACCCTGCGGCCCTGCGCGAGGAGTTGGGCGATCTGCTGTTCCAGGTGGTGTTTCACAGCCGTCTGGCCGAGGAGCGCGGCTGGTTCGATTTCGAGGGCGTTGCCGCGAGCATGGCGGAGAAGCTCGTCCGTCGCCATCCCCATGTCTTTGCCGATCCGGGCATCGGGCACGACCCGGCCCGGTGGGATGCGATCAAGATTGAGGAACGGCATGCAGCCGGCAAGTCGAAAGGCTCGCTGGCCGATGTGCCGGCGGCCCTGCCGGCGCTGATGCGCGCGCAAAAGCTGGGGCGTCGCGCGGCGCGGGTGGGGTTCGACTGGCGCACGACCGCTGCCGTGCTGGCCAAGGTGCGGGAAGAACTCGACGAACTGGAAGCGGCCCTGAGCGATGAGGAGCCCACCGAGCGGGTCGATGAGGAACTGGGCGATCTGCTCTTTGCCGTCGCGCAGGCGAGCCGCTTCCTGGCGCTGGACGCCGAGATCGCCTTGCGGCGGGCCAATGCCAAGTTCGAGCGCCGCTTTGGATGGATCGAGGCTGAGTTGGCACGGGAGGGCTTGCGCCCTGAGCCTGCGCATGTCGCGCGCATGGAAGCATTGTGGGGTCTGGTCAGGCAACGGGAACGGGAAGGCTCGATCGAGCCGGGGAGCGAACATGCATGATGGGATGAGATGGCGGCGGGCGCTCGGCGTCTGGCTGTTGGCCGGAAGCGCGCTGCTGCCGGCGGCGCATGCCGATGAGTTGCATTACAACCTGATCAGCCTCACCGGCGAGGCACGCGAGGAGGTGCCCAACGACTGGATGCGGGCCGTCCTGGCGCTCGAGGTGAGGGATCGGGATCCAGCACGCCTCGGGCAGGCGCTGAATCGCCGTGTCGAGCAGGCCTTGGCGAAGTCGCGCGCATTTGCCGAGGTTCGCCTGCAAAGTCAGGGTTATCAGACGTTTCCGGAAACGGACGAGAAGGGCAAGTTCGTCGCCTGGCGCGGGCAAGCGCAGATCGCGGCCGAGAGCGCCGACTTCGATCGCCTCGGCAAACTGATCGGCGAACTGCAGGCCGATGGACTCGTGGTGCAAGGCATTGATTTCATGGTGTCGCCCAAGCGTCGCCAAGAGGTCGAGGACGCCCTGACGAAGTCGGCGATCGGTGCCTTTCGCCAGCGCGCCCGCCTCGCGCAGCAGGCCTTGGATGCGCCCGGTTTTCGGGTCGTGGAACTGCAGATCGACGGCGGGCCCGAGGGTATGCCCTACCGGCCGGTCATGCGGATGATGAGCGCCGCGAAGCAGGATGCCGTTCCCCTTGAGACGCGGTCGGGGACCACGGCCCTGGTCGTCCGTGTCAGCGGACGGGTGCAACTCGATCCGTGACCGCCCTGCGACCGACCGCCTCCGGGTGCGCCCCGGATGTCGAATCATGGAAGATCCTGTGCCAGCGCCGCGCAGGATCGATCGCTGTCCCCTGACGAGAAGGAGTCTGCTGATGAAGATCGACATCGGAATCCCGGAAACCGAGCGTGCCAAGATCGCCGAAGGCCTGTCCCGACTGCTGGCCGATACCTATACGCTGTATCTCAAGACCCACAATTTTCACTGGAACGTGACCGGCCCCATGTTCCAGACCCTGCACCTCATGTTCGAGACGCAGTACACCGAACTCGCGCTGGCGGTCGACCAGATCGCCGAGCGCATCCGGTCGCTGGGTTTTCCGGCGCCGGGGACGTACAAGGCCTTTGCCGAGCTCGGCAGCATCAAAGAGACCGATGGCGTTCCCAAGGCAACGGACATGATCCGTCTCTTGGTCGAGGGGCAGGAGGCCGTGGTGCGCACCGCCCGGGCGCTGTTTCCGGCGGTGGAATCGGCGGGCGATGAGGCAACCGCCGACCTGCTCACCCAGCGCATCCAGGTGCACGAAAAGACGGCCTGGATGCTGCGCAGTCTGCTCGACACCTGACGCCTCCACGCATCGATTCGTCGTCGCGATCGCCCCGCCTGCGCGGGGCGATTTTTTTGGCTGCGGCTCAGCAGGGATCGGCAGCAGGTGGAGTTTGGGGCTCGCGGGAGAAGGGGACGGCCAGGAGATAGGCCGCCAGCGCCAGACCTAGGGACAGCAGGTACGGCGCTTCCAGTTCCAGCACATGGGCGCCGATCAGGTAGCTCAGCGTGCCGACGACCAGCGCTGCATAGGCGCTTGGTCTCGCGCCCACGCGCGGCAGCCACAGCCCGAAGACGAGCAGGACCAGGATCCCCGCCGTGCCGAGCGCGGAGGATTCCTGCACCAGGGCATAGATGCTGTCACTGGCCAGCGCGATGGCATAGGCGAGGATGCCGAACAGCACCACGGCCGCACGATCCAGCCGCACCCGGCCGCTTTCCCGCACCCGCGGAAACAGCGGCGCGACGACGTTGTGGGCGAGCAGAGACCCGGCCACCAGCAACGCGCCCGAAAGGGTCGAGAGGATGGCCGAGACCAGGGCGCCGAGGAACAGGACGTAGAGCGGCATCGGCAAATACTGCTGCGCGAACAGGGACAGCACCTGCTCAGACTCCTGATCGTCCCCGATGAAAGCGCCCGCACCCAAACCGACCATCATCGGCAACAGCCCCAGCACCAGATACAGCGCCCCGGCCCCGACGGTGGCGCGCGCCGCGAGTCGGGCCCCGCGCATGGACAGCGCGCGCGACGCCAGTTCCTGCGCCGCGATGGTGGAAAAGATGGGGATCGCGAGCGTTTCCAGCGCATCGAGGGTGCTGCGGCCATGGGTCGGGTCGAGCCGCGTGGTCGGCTGCGCGGCCAGTTGCTCCGCCCCGCCCAGGGCGATGAAGACGCCGAACAGCACCAAGACCCCGGCGATCAGCACAACCCCCTGGACCAGATCGGTGACTGCATCGGCCCACATGCCGCCGATGGCGGTGTAGAGGATCACCACCAGCGCGGCGAGCGTGATGGCCACCAGCAGACCCACTTCGCTGACCGAGGCCAGGATCTGCCCGAAGGCGCGGATCTGGGCCGCAGCCCACATGACGGAGGAGGGAATCATGATCAAGGCTGCCAGGCGTTCGACGCCGACGCCCCAGCGCGGGCGGAAGAGATCTGCGAGGGTGACCAGTCCGCGCCGCCAGAGGCCGGCCGCGAAGAACAGGCCGAACGCCACCATGCCGAGTGTGTAGCCGAAGGGATCGGCCAGCACGCCCGACATGCCCGATGCATAGGCCTCGCCAGCGGCCCCGATGCAGGTCTCCGCACCGTACCAGGTGGCGAAGACGCTGAAGGTGCCGAGCCATGGCCCAAGGCTGCGGCCAGCCAACAGATAGTCGGTTTCACTGCGCACGCGCCGGGCGAACCAGGCCGCCACGACGAGCTGTGAGACGACGTAGGCCAGGATGCAGGCCAGAACGAGATTCACCGCCGCGCTCCTTGAAAAACGAAGAACCTGCGCCGCCGGGATGGCCGTTGCGGCGCGCGGCGGCACGATATTGTCCGTATTCCGCGCGGCGCACAACACCACTTGACGGATTGCGGGCAGCGGGCCGAGTCATGGCCGCAATTCACCTTGCCGAAGGCCGATGATGCCGGTCAGTTTTTTCTGCGTCGGGCGTCAAGATAAACGTTCCATTGCCGTTACAACGGGTGAGCATGCACCAAGAACAAATCATCCCGCATGCCATGTCAAAAAAATGGTGAACGACATGAAAACTCAAAACCAAAACAAACCAATTGCCCGCCGCTCCCGTCTCCTGTCCCTGGTCGTCCTGGCGCTGCTGCCCGCGACGCCCGCTTTGGCCGCCACAGCCACGACCACCTTTCAGGTGACCGCGACCGTGCTCGGAACCTGTCTGATCTCGGCCAACAATCTGGCCTTTGGCAATTACAGTGGCACGCAGGTCGATGGGACCACCACGCTTTCGGTCACCTGCACCAACACCACGACCTACAACGTCGGCCTCGATGCGGGAACCGGATCCGGCGCCACGGTGAGCAACCGCAAAATGACTGGTGGCAGCGAAACGCTCGACTATGCGCTCTATTCCAACAGCGGCCGCACCACCAATTGGGGCAACACCGTCGGAACGGATACCGTCTCGGGCACCGGGAACGGCAGCGCCCAAACGCTCACCGTCTATGGACGTATCGCGGCTTCCCAATATCCGGCGCCGGCGTCCTACAGCGACACCATCACCGCCACCATCACGTACTGAATCATGCCGCCATCCCGTCTGCCCACCCGCCTGATGGCCGGTCTGCTGCTGATCGGCGCCGTGTTGGCGCCGATCGCGGCTCGGGCCGGTGGTCAGGCGATGACGGTGATGCCCGTGACCCTGCAATTCGCACCAGGGCAGCGCTCCGGGGTTTTGACGCTCACCAATCAGGGCGCGCAGCCCGCTGCCTTCCAGATCCGGGCCTATGCCTGGGATCAGGCGGAGGGGATCGATCGGCTCACCCCATCCACTGCCCTGGTGGTCAGCCCACCTCTGGGCAGCATCGCTCCGGGCGTCCCGCAGACGGTGCGCCTGGTTCTGAAAGAGACGCCGAGAGATCGGGAGGCGAGTTACCGCATTCTGGTCGATCAGATTCCTCCGCCGGCCGAGCCGGGGGTGGTCGGTTTTGCCTTGCGATTTTCCCTGCCGATCTTTGTTCCGCCCCCGATCCGGATCGCTCCCCAGATCCGCTGGTCGATCGTGATGGACCAGACCGAAGACGCAATGGCGTATCTGGTGGCGGAAAACACCGGCGGTCAGCATGCGAAGATCCTGGAGGCTGTTTTGATCACACCGGACGGCGCGACGCAGCACATCGATGCCGTGGGGCAATCGCCCTATGTGCTGGCGCAAAGTATACGGCGCTGGCCGATCCCTGATCCCGGCCAGGTCGCGAACGCTCATGGAGGGATTCAACTCAAGGGGCGCAGCGATGCCGGTGCCATCGATCAGATGGTGACCTTGCGTGCGCCGCCATGACCGGTCCGCGCCGCCGTGGGTCTGGATTCTGGGGCTGTTGTTGATGCTGGTCAGCCCGCTCCGAGCCGCCGGCGATCTCAGTCCACCGGCCGCGTCCGATGCCAGCGGTATTCCGCTGGCGCTGGCGGTCAGACTCAACGGGCACGAAACCGGCCTCATCGGCGAGTTCATCGACCGCAAGGGTATTCTGTTCGCGCGCCCGGATGAACTCGCCGCAATCGGCCTCGAGGTTCCGGCGTCTGTTGCGCCAGCGGTGGATGGTCTGATCGCCTTGCCGGCTCTGACCGGGGTGACATGGCACCTGGACACCGCGACCCAGACCTTGGAGCTCTCCGCACCGGACGCCCGGATACGTCCCGGCCGGCTGCAGCTCGGAGCCGAGCCGGCCCCCACGCCGCCGATGGCGCGTGCGGCGGGGGCTGGACTGGACTATATCCTCACAGGACAGCGCGCCGATGGGCCATCCTCGGCTCAGGGGTGGTTCGATCTGCGGGGGTTCGCCGGGCTCGGCGTCATCAATACCAGCTTCCTGGGGTTTTCCGGCGAGCGTTCGACCCTGCCGGGCGCCGAGCGCCTCATCCGGCTCGACAGCCAATACAGCTATGCCGATCCCGATGCGCTGCGTCGCTATACGCTGGGCGATTTCATCAGTGCAGGGCTGAGTTGGACCCGTCCGGTGCGCCTGGGTGGCGCGCGCTATGACGCCGATTTTGCCTTGCGTCCGGATCTGGTCACCATGCCGCTGCCCAGTTTCGTGGGTTCGAGCGCCGTTCCCACGACGGCCGATGTGCTGATCAACGGCACCCGCGTCTATTCCGGGCAGGTCGCGCCGGGGCCCTTTGAAATCCCGCGCCTGCCGGTGGTCAGCGGAGCCGGCACGGTCGCAGTCGCCGTGACCGATGCCCTTGGTCGGCAGGTGGTGACCGAGATGCCTTTTTACGCCGCCTCCGAACTGCTCGCGCCGGGACTGCAAACCTTTTCCCTGGAAACCGGCAAGCTCAGACGGGGCTGGGGACAGATGAACGACGGCTATGGCGATCCGGCTGGCCTGGCGACCTGGCGGCGCGGCATTTCGCAGTATCTGACGGTCGAGGCGCATGCAGAGGGCGGCGGCGATGTGCAAATGGCAGGCGCGGGGGCCAGCCTGAACGTGGCCAATCGGGGCGTGCTTCAGCTTGCTGCGGCCGGCAGTCGCGATGATGCAGGGTCGGGCCAGCGCTATGGCCTCGGTTTCCAGCATCTGGGGCGCCGTTTCAGTTTCGGTGCTTCCTTGCTGCAGACGGCGAAGGACTTCCGGGATCTTGCGACACTGGACGGCAATCTCGTGCCGCGCCGGCAGCTCAGTGCCAATGCCGGTGTGACGCTGGGGCGCTGGGGTTCGGTCGGCTTGGGCTATACCGTCCTCGAGCGCGACGCACTCGCCAATCCGGCTTATGTGGCACCGTCGATGTTGCCGCCCAACCCCTATCCGCTGATCTATCCGCCTGAACCTGCCGCGCTGGCGCGGGTCGAGCCTCGGTATCTGCAGCCTGCCGAGCGCGCCCGGATCCTGACGGCCAGTCATTCGGTGCAACTGCTGAACCTGTCGGTCTACTTCACCGGATTTGCCGATCTGGAGCAGCAGGGCGATTACGGCATGCTGGCGGGCATTGCCCTGCCGTGGGGGGATCGGGATTCACTCGGCGTCAGTATCCATCACGATGGGGACGCGCAAAACCTGCAACTGCAGGCGCAACGCTCGACTCAGGCCGTGGGCGACTGGGGATATCAGTTCTACGGCAGTGCAGGAGAGCAGGATCGCGCGTTTGCCGACCTGGCCTACAAATCCCCTTGGGCGCGGCTTTCGGTCGGCGCCGATCGGGGCGCGCAAACGACCACGCTGAAGGCAACGGCTGAAGGCGCGCTCACCTACGTCGACGGCGGGCTGTTCGCCACCAACCCCATCCGCGACAGTTTTGCCATCGTGAATACCGATGGCATCGCCGGGGTGCCGGTGCTGTTCGAAAATCGCGAAGTAGGGCAAACCGATGCGTCGGGGCGGCTGCTGGTGCCCGAACTGCGCGCTTACGATGTCAATCAGCTCGCCATCGATCCGACTGCCGTTCCACCCGATACCGCCATCACCGAGACCAGCCAGCGGGTGCGCCCCGGCGCGCGTTCCGGGGTCGTGGTGAGTTTTCCGATGCGGATCAGCCAAAGCGCCCTGCTCGAGTTGATCGACGAGTCGGGCCGGCCGATTCCCTTGGGCAGCACGGCCCGGCTGGGGGCAGGCGGGATCGATGTCCCGGTGGGTCACGATGGACAGACCTACATTGAGGGGCTGGCGGCCGAAAACACGCTGAGGGTGGAGCAGCCGGACGGGCGGCGCTGCGTGGTGCGCTTCAAGTATCAGCGCGTGCCCGGCACGATTCCGGTGCTCGGACCCTTGCTTTGCCGGGAGCAAGCCCCATGAAACGCAGTTCCCTTGCCCAGATTGCCGGACTGTTGGCGCTGTATTGTGCATCGACGAGCGTGCACGCGGTCACGACGTGCACCGTTTCGGCGACATCGGTCGCCTTCGGCGTCTACAATCCTGCTTCCGCGACACCGACGGACAGTACGGGCACCATCACCCTTTCCTGCACCGCGAGTGGGTTCGCGGTGCTCCCATCTATAAATATCTATGGAAATGCAGGAGGCGCGGGGGGGAATGTGAGTAACCGACGGATGGTGAGCGGTGCAAATACATTAAGTTATCAATTGTATACGAACGCCGTGCGCAACATCCTCTGGGGTGATGGGACGAACGGCGGGTTCTCCATTTCGACGAGTTTGAGTTTTACCAACAGCGGGAGCGTCTCCGCCACGGTGTATGGCCGCATCCCTGCTTTGCAGTCAGCCCTTCCCGGAAACTATGCCGACACCATCACCGTCACGGTGAATTACTGAGCGCGTCCACGGGCCTGCTTCCGCCGCTGCCGCTCGCCGGGCCGGGTCGTTCCGGGATGGCGACGGCGACAACGGCCTTGAGCCCCGACCCGGATTCGCGCCGGTCGAGCTGGGCCTGGATCGTTTTGCCGAGCGTCTGGCCCAGGGGGTGAGCGAGGTGATCCTCGCCACCAACCCGACGGTGGAAGGCGAGGCCACGGCGCACTATCCGGCCACGCAGGCCGCGCGGGCCGGGGTGCATGCCAGCCGCTTCGCGCACGGAGACCCAAGGCTGCGGTCAGCCAACAGATAGTCGGTTTCACTGCGCACGCGCCGGGCGAACCAGGCCGCCACGACGAGCTGTGAGACGACGTAGGCCAGGATGCAGGCCAGAACGAGATTCATGGGCGTGCGCGCCGACGGGGGACGGCGCATGATGCCGCAGACCCGGGATCGGGCCGGTGGGGAAACGGCCGATTCCGCATCATCGGTTGCGCGGGCGGGTCATGCCCATCGCGCCGCGCCGCTGCTTCCCTGGCGGGTGCGGTGCACGGAACGCTAGAAAGGGATGTCGTCGTCGATGTCGCCGTTCAAGCCGCCGGCGGCGCCTGATCCAGGCGATTGATCCCAGTCATCGTGCGCTGGGCGGCGCTGCTGGCTGGTCGCGCCCCGACCGGCACTGCTGCCCCAGTCACCGCCTTCATCGCCATGGCCGCCGGCGCCGCGCGCGCCGCCCTCGGCGCGGCCATCGAGCATCTGCATCTCGTTCGCCACCACCTCGGTCGTGTAGCGGTCGTTGCCGTCCTTGTCCTGCCACTTGCGGGTCTGCAGCCGGCCTTCCAGATAGACCTTGGATCCCTTGCGCAGATATTGCCCGGCGATTTCGCCGAGCCGGCCGTAGAGCGTGACGCGATGCCATTCGGTGCGCTCGGTCCGCTCGCCGGTCTGGCGGTCGTTCCACGTCTCGGAGGTCGCGATGCGCAGGGAGGCGACCGTCGATCCGCTGGTGGTGCTGCGCACTTCCGGGTCGGCGCCGAGATTGCCGATGAGGATGACTTTGTTGACCGAACCCTTGGACATCGACTTTCCCTCGTGAGCATGGCAGTGCGCGCCCGGCGGCGCGGTCGCCCTCATCTTAGCATCGACGATCGACGCGATCGCTCAGGTTTCGACCGTGCGGCCGGCGATGACGCCCCGGCCGTCCTGCATCGACAGATGGCGCAGGGGCCAGCTCAGCGCCAGCCAGAGCAGGCAGAGCATTGCGTGCAACTCGAACAGGCTTTGAGGGCCCCAGCGGCTGACCAGCATGCCGCCCAGGATGCCGCCGCTGAAGGCGCCCAGGAACTGCGCCGTGGCATACACCCCCATGGCTGCGCCCTTGGCCTGGGCGGGCGCTGCCTGCGAGACGAGCGCCGGCTGGGCGGCTTCCAGGACGTTGAAGCCGGTGAAGAACAGCCACAGCATCAGGAGCAGGACGATCCAGTGATGGGGGGCCCAGAGCAGGCCCAACTGCGCGCAGCCCACCAGCGCGATGCTGGCCAGGAACACGGAGCCGGCGCCGCGGCTGCTGCGCATCACCAAGGGCGCCATGGCGATGAAAGCAGCCAGCATGACCGGCAGGTACACCTTCCAGTGATCGCCCGGGGTCAAGCCCATCTCGTCCTTCAGCAGGGCCGGGATGGCGACGAAGCTCGCGGTGAGGATCAGATGCAGCAGGAACACGCCCAGATTCAGCCGCCAGAGCAAGGGGTCGACCAGATGGCTCCAGTCGCGGGCCGGACGGTGTGCGGCGTCGCTGCTGGGCGGGGTAGGCAGGCGCCAGACCACGAACAGCGCCACGGCCGTGAACGCGGCCGTGAGCAGGAAGATTCCCCGGACCCCCATCGCCCGATCCAGGACGGGCCCGAGGAACATCGACAGCGAAAAGGAGGTGCCGATGGTGACGCCGACGATCGCCATCGCCTTGGTGCGTTGTTCCGGTCGCGTGAGATCGGCGAGCAGCGCGCTCAGGACGGCCGAGATGGCGCCGGCGCCCTGCAGGGCGCGCCCCAGGATGATCGCCTCGATCCCAGGACCCAGACCGGCGATCAGGCTGCCGATGCCGAACAGGGCAAGGCCGATCAGCAGCATGGGCTTGCGCCCGAGGCGATCCGAAAGACTGCCGAAGGGGATCTGCAGGAGCGCTTGGGTCAGTCCGTAGATGCCCAGGGCGAGACCCAGTTTGAACGGCGTTGCGCCGGGCAGGTCGCGGGCGTAGAGCGCCAACACCGGCAATACCATGAACAAGCCCAGCATGCGCAGGGCATACAGGCCGGCGATCTGCAGACTGGCGGTCCGCTCGGCCGGACTCATGCGCTCGACGGTGGAGGCGGCGGAAGGCAAGGTGGATGCTCCTTTGCCCGGGGTCATTGAGGGTGGTTATAGTAGCAGGTCGGATTTCCAGCGGTGAGCCTATGCAATCGATCCGGATTCGGGGCGCCCGAACCCACAATCTCAAGAACGTGGACCTCGATCTGCCACGCGACCGGCTGATCTGCATCACGGGCCTGTCCGGCTCCGGGAAATCCTCACTCGCCTTCGACACGCTCTACGCCGAAGGGCAGCGGCGCTATGTCGAATCGCTCTCGGCCTATGCGCGCCAGTTCCTGTCGCTGATGGACAAGCCCGATGTCGACCACATCGAAGGCCTGTCGCCGGCGATTTCCATCGAACAGAAATCGACGTCGCACAATCCCCGCTCCACGGTGGGCACCGTGACCGAGATCTACGACTACCTGCGCCTGCTCTATGCGCGGGCGGGGATCGCCCGCTGCCCGGACCACGACGTGGCACTCGCCGCGCAGACGGTCAGCCAGATGGTCGATCAGGTGCTGGCGCTGCCCGAGGAGCTGCGGATCATGATCCTCGCGCCCCTGGTGCAGGATCGCAAGGGCGAGCACAGCCAGGTGTTCGTCGACCTGCGCAACCAGGGGCTGGTGCGGGCGCGGGTGGACGGCGCGGTGTGCGAACTCGAGGCGCTGCCGGTGCTCGATCCGAAGCGCAAGCATCGCATCGAGGCCGTGGTGGACCGGCTGCGGGTGCGGCCCGATGCCCGCCAGCGGCTGGCCGAGAGCTTCGAGACGGCGCTGCGTCTCGGGGATGGGCTCGCGGTGCTGGCCTTCATGGATGAGCCGGAGCGCGGGGAGATGCTGTTCTCGGCGCGCCTGGCCTGCCCGCATTGCGGTTACAGCGTGCAGGAACTCGAGCCGCGCCAGTTCTCGTTCAACAATCCCGCCGGCGCGTGCCCTGAGTGCGACGGCCTCGGCGTGCAGCAGTTCTTCGATCCGGCGCGCGTGGTGGCCCATCCCGAACTCAGCCTGGCCGGCGGCGCCGTGCGCGGCTGGGATCGGCGCACGGCCTATTATTTCCAGATGATCCAGTCGCTGGCGGCCGCCTATGGCTTTGATGTGGAAACGCCCTTTGCCGAGTTGCCGGAGGCGATCCGCGAGGTGATCCTGCGCGGCAGCGGCGAGCGCAAGATCGAGTTCCGCTACCTGTCCGAGCGCGGCGGCGAACTGATCCGCCGGCATGTGTTCGAGGGCATCATCCCCAACCTCGAGCGCCGTTACCGCGAGACCGACTCCAACCTCATCCGCGAGGAGCTGGCCAAGTTCATCAGCACGCGTCCCTGTCCGGACTGCGGTGGCGCCCGGCTCAACCGCACGGCGCGCCACGTCTTCATCGACGACATCGCGCTGCCGGTCCTCACGGCCTGGTCGGTGAGTCAGGCGCAGGCTTTCTTTGCCCGGCTCGAGCTGCCGGGACGGCGCGGCGAGATCGCCCAGCGCATCTGCAAGGAAATCGTTCAGCGGCTGGATTTTCTGGTGAATGTGGGACTGGATTATCTGAGCCTGGATCGCAGCGCCGAGACGCTCTCGGGCGGGGAGGCCCAGCGCATCCGCCTGGCGAGCCAGATCGGCGCGGGACTGGTGGGCGTGATGTACGTGCTCGACGAGCCGTCCATCGGCCTGCACCAGCGCGACAATGATCGTTTGCTCCGCACGCTGACCTATCTGCGCGATCTGGGCAATACGGTCATCGTGGTCGAGCACGACCAGGACGCCATCCTCACCGCCGATCACGTGGTGGACATGGGGCCGGGCGCCGGCGTCCATGGCGGGCGCGTGGTGGCGCAGGGGACGCCGGCCGAGATCGCGGCGCACCCGGAATCCCTGACCGGGCAATATCTGAGCGGCCGGCGCGTCATTGCGGTGCCGGAGCCGCGGCGCACGCCCGACCCCGAGCGCTGGCTCATCCTGCGCGGTGCACGCGGCCACAACCTCAAGAACGTCACCGTGGCGATTCCGGTCGGGCTGTTCACCTGTGTGACCGGCGTGTCCGGCTCGGGCAAGTCCACGCTGATAAACGACACGCTGCACGCCGCGGCGGCGCGCCGGCTGCACGGGGCCAGCGCCGAACCCGCGCCCTTCGAGGGTATCGAAGGACTGGATCACTTCGATCACGTCATCGACATCGACCAAAGCCCGATCGGCCGCACGCCGCGCTCCAATCCCGCGACCTATACGGGGCTTTTCACGCCGATCCGCGAGCTGTTCGCCGGCACCCCCGAGGCCCGCAGTCGCGGCTATGGGCCCGGCCGCTTCAGCTTCAACGTCAAGGGCGGGCGCTGCGAGGCCTGTCAGGGCGACGGCGTGATCCGGGTGGAGATGAACTTCCTGCCCGACGTCTATGTGGCCTGCGATGTCTGCAAGGGCCAGCGCTACAATCGTGAGACGCTCGAGGTCACCTACAAGGGCCGCAACATCCATGAGGTGCTGGAGCTGACGGTGGAGGACGCGCTGGCCTTGTTCGCGCCGGTCCCGACCGTCGCCCGCAAACTGCAGACCCTCATGGACGTCGGACTGGGCTATGTCCGCCTCGGGCAGAGCGCCACCACGCTCTCGGGGGGCGAGGCGCAGCGGGTGAAACTCTCGCGCGAGCTGTCCAAGCGCGATACGGGCCGCACGCTCTACATCCTCGATGAGCCGACGACCGGGCTGCACTTCCACGACATCGAGCAATTGCTCGTCGTCCTGCAGCGGCTGTGCGCGCATGGCAACACGGTGGTGGTGATCGAACACAACCTCGATGTCATAAAGACGGCCGACTGGCTGCTGGACATGGGGCCGGAGGGCGGCAACGGCGGCGGTGAGCTCATCGCGGCGGGGACGCCGGAGGATGTGGCCGAGGTCGCTGCCTCGCATACCGGGCGCTATCTGCGGCCGCTGCTTGTTTTGAGTTCGCCGGCCATGGATGGGCCGGTGCGTGAAGCTCAGGGAGGGTAGGAATCGATGACCTTGCGTTATCCGCTCGTGGTGGCCATCACCGGGTGCTCCAGCGGGATCGGGCTCGCGCTGGCGCAGGCGTTCCAGCGGCATGGCCACCGCGTCATCGCCACCGCTCGGCGGCCGGCGGACGTGGCCCGTCTGGCAGATATGGGCTTCACCGCGCTGCCGCTTGAGCTGACGGACGCGGCGAGCCGCGCCGCCTTCTGGTCCGCCTTCGATGCGCAGGCCGATCATCTCGACATCCTGATCAACAACGCGGGCTATGGCGCCATGGGCCCGGTGGCGGAGATGCCCGACGTCGAGCTCGAGCGCCAGTTCGCGACCAATGTCTTTGCTCCCGTGCAGATGGCCCGGGACGGCCTGCCGCGCATGAGCGAGGGCGCGCGCATCGTCAACGTCGGCAGCGTGTCCGGGGTCCTCACCACCCCGTTCGCGGGGGTGTATTGCGCCACGAAAGCGGCGCTGCACAGCATGTCGGACGCGCTGCGCATGGAACTCAGCCCCTTCGGCATCCATGTGATCACCATCCAGCCCGGGGCGATCCGCTCGCGTTTCGGCGAGCATGCGAGCGAGGCGGTCGATCGCGTGCTGCAACCCGATTCGCGCTATGATTTTTGCCGCGAGGCCATCTATGGCCGGGCGCGGGCCTCACAGCGTCGCGCCACACCGGCCGAGCGCTTCGCGGCGCGCGCCTATCGGGCGGCGACAGCGCCTCGCCCCCGACCCGTGGTGCGCATCGGCAACGGCAGCGCGCTCATGCCGCTCCTGGCCCGACTGCCGGCGGCCTGGCGCGACCGGCTGCTGCGCCGACAGTTTGGCTTGAGCGTCCGTTGACCTTGTCGGAGCATCGCCGCATGAATCCTGTCCCTGCGCTGTCGACCCCTTCCCCTCAGCCAGCGCTCATGCGGATGGTGCCGATCGTTCTCTCGGGCGGATCGGGGACCCGGCTGTGGCCGCTCTCGCGCGAACAACTGCCCAAGCAGTGCCTGCCCCTGTGCTCGGAGCAGACGCTGCTGCAGGAGACGCTGCTGCGCCTGAACGGCGTTCCGGAACTCACCGCCCCCCTGATCGTCTGCAATGAGCAACATCGCTTTCTGGTGGCCGAACAGTTGCGTCAGATCGGTCGCGAGCCGGCCAACATCCTGCTTGAGCCGGCCGGCCGCAACACGGCCCCGGCGGTGGCCATCGCGGCGCTGGATGTGGCCGGGCGCGATCCCGAGGCGCTGCTGCTCGTCCTGCCGGCCGATCACCTGATCCTCGAGCCCGCGCGCTTCCGCGAGGCCTTGGGGCCGGCGCGCGCCGCGGCGCAGCAGGGCCATCTGGTCACCTTCGGCATCGTCCCCACGGCGCCCGAAACCGGCTATGGCTACATCCGCGCCGGAGAGGGGGGTGCCGATGCGAGCGGCGACGGCTGGCGGCCGGTCGCCGCATTCGTCGAGAAGCCCGATCTCGTGCGCGCCGAGGCCTATGTGCGTCAGGGGGGCTACTTCTGGAACAGCGGCATGTTCCTGTTTCAGGCCCAAAGCGTGATCGATGCATTGGCGCAACATGCGCCGGATATTCTGGAGGCCGCCCGTGCCGCCCTGGCCGGGGCGCGACGCGATCTCGACTTCACGCGACTGGACGCGGCGCCCTTCCTCGCCTGCCGCGAGGACTCGCTGGACTATGCCGTGATGGAAAAGACCGATCGCGCCGTGGTGGTGCCGCTCGCGGCCGGCTGGAGCGATGTCGGGTCCTGGGCCGCGCTGCAGGCAGCGGGCACCACGGACGCCGCCGGGAACGTCGTGCTGGGCGACGTCCTGCTGCAGAACGTCACCGACAGCTACGTGCGGGCGGAGAGCCGGCTGGTGGCGGCGGTCGGGGTCAGCGACCACGTGATCGTGGAAACCGCCGATGCCGTGCTGGTGGCGCACAAGAGCCAGGCCCAGGACGTGAAGGCCATCGTGGCGCGGCTGAAGGCGGCGCGGCGCGACGAGGCCTTGGCGCACCGGCGTGTCTATCGCCCATGGGGCTGGTATGAGGGTATCGGCAGCGGGGAACGTTTCCAGGTCAAGCACATCCGCGTCCATCCGGGCGCCACGTTGTCGCTGCAGATGCACCACCATCGCGCCGAGCACTGGATCGTGGTGAAGGGAACCGCCCGCGTGGTGCGCGGTGAGGAAAGCTTTTTGCTGGGCGAGGATGAATCGACCTACATCCCGCTCGGCACCGCCCATCGCCTGGAAAATCCCGGCAAGATCCCGCTCGATCTGATCGAGGTCCAGACCGGGAGCTATCTGGGCGAGGACGACATCGTCCGCTTTGATGACCGCTACGGGCGTCGTGACGAGACTCCTTCCATTTAATCCATCGAGGAACCGACGTGGCAGAACCGCTCACCTGTTTCAAGGCCTATGACGTGCGCGGGCGGATGCCCGATCAGCTCAACGAGGCGATCGCCTACCGCATCGGCCGCGCCTATGCCGATTACGTCAAGCCGCGCCGTGTGGCGGTGGGCCAGGACATGCGCCTGTCCAGTCCGGCGCTCGCCCAGGCGCTCATGAACGGGCTCATGGCGCAGGGCGTGGACTGTTACGACATCGGGCTGTGTGGCACCGAGGAGGTCTATTTCGCGACCTTCCATGAAAAGCTGGATGGCGGCATCATGGTCACGGCCAGCCACAATCCGCCCGACTACAACGGTCTCAAGTTCGTGCGGGAGGACGCGCGACCGCTGAGCGGCGACAGCGGGCTACCGGAAATCCAGGCGCTGGCCGAGGCCGATCGCTTCGTGGCCGCTGCGACGCCCGGAACGACCCGGCCGCTCGAGGTGCGTTCCGCTTACGTGGCGCATTTGCTGCGCTTCATCGATCGCGGCGCGCTCAAGCCCCTGCGACTCGTCGTCAATGCGGGCAACGGCTGCGCTGGGCCGGTCGTCGATGCGCTGGCCGAACATCTGCCGTTCGAGGTGATCCGGCTCAACCACGAACCGGACGGCCGCTTTCCGAACGGCGTGCCCAACCCCATCCTGCCGGAAAACCAGGAGGTCACGGCGCGCGCCGTGCGCGAGCATCAAGCCGACATGGGCATCGCCTGGGACGGCGACTTCGATCGCTGCTTCCTGTTCGACGATGCGGGGCGTTTCATCGAGGGCTATTACATCGTCGGCCTGCTGGGGCGCGCCTTTGCCGAAAAGAACCCTGGCGCCCGCATCGTCTACGACCCGCGCATGGTCTGGAACACCGTGGAAATGGTAGAGGAGGCGGGCGGCGTGCCGATTCTGAGCAAGGCGGGCCACGCCTTCATCAAGGCCCGCATGCGCAAGGAAGACGCCGTGTATGGCGGCGAGATGAGCGCGCACCATTACTTCCGCGACTTTGCATACTGCGACAGCGGCATGGTGCCCTGGCTGCTCGTGGCCGAGATGCTCTGCAAGACCGGACGCAGTCTGGCCGACCTGGTGGGCGAGCGCATGGCGCGCTACCCGGCCAGCGGCGAGATCAACCGCACAATCAACAACCCGGCGGCGGTCTTGCGTGCGATCGAGAACCATTACGCGCCGCAGGCCCAAGCGATCGATCACACCGATGGATTGGGACTGGATTTCGGCAACTGGCGCTTCAATGTGCGGCCTTCCAACACCGAGCCTGTGGTGCGGCTCAACGTCGAATCGCGCGGCGATGCGGCGCTGATGCAGGTCAAGACCCAGGAAGTGCTGGATCTGATGGCGCGGCTGGACGAGAGCGCTTCGGTGTAAAATGCGCCGTTTGACGCAGAGGATCGAATCAGACAGGTGATGGGCAAGCTCTACATCCAGACTTGGGGCTGTCAGATGAACAGCTACGATTCGGCGCGCATGGCGGACATGCTGGCCGCATCGCACGGGCTCGTGCCCACGGACCGTCCCGAGGAAGCCGACGTCCTGCTGCTCAACACCTGCAGCGTGCGGGAAAAGGCGCAGGAGAAAGTGTTCTCGCAACTGGGTCGCTGGCGGGAGTGGAAACAGGCGCGTCCCGACTTGCTGATTGGCGTCGGCGGCTGTGTGGCCAGCCAGGAGGGCGAAAGCCTGCTGCGGCGGGCGCCTTATGTCGACCTCGTGTTCGGCCCACAGACCATCCATCGTCTGCCGGAGATGATCGATGCAGTCCGGCGCGAGCGCACGGCGCGGGTGGATGTGTCGTTCCCCGAGATCGAGAAATTCGACCGCCTGCCGGAACCCCGGGCCGAGGGGCCGGTGGCGTTCGTGTCGATCATGGAAGGTTGCAGCAAGTTCTGCAGCTTCTGCGTCGTGCCCTATACCCGTGGGCAGGAAGTCAGCCGGCCGTTCGATGACGTGCTGGCCGAATGCCTGGCGCTGGCCGATCAGGGGGTGCGGGAAATCACCCTGCTCGGCCAGAACGTGAACGCCTATCGCGGCGCCATGGGCGGCGGGGAGACGGCCGATCTGGCGCTTCTGATCCGCTATCTGGCCGAGATCGACGACATTGCACGCATCCGTTTCACCACCTCCCATCCCCTCGAGTTCAGCGACCGCCTCATCGAGGCCTATGCCGAGGTCGACAAGCTGGCCGATTATCTGCATCTGCCGGTGCAAAGCGGCTCGGACCGCATCCTCGCGGCCATGAAGCGCGGCTATACCGTGCTGGAGTACAAGGCTCGGCTGCGGCGGCTGCGCGAGGTGCGCCCGCGCATCTCGCTCTCGACGGACTTCATCGTGGGATTTCCCGGGGAAACCGAGGCCGATTTCGCAGCCAGCCTGCGGCTGATCGACGCGGTCGGTTTCGACCAGGCGTTCAGCTTCATCTACAGTGCGCGACCGGGCACACCGGCCGCCGCATTGCCCGATGAAACCCCGCTGGCGGAGAAAGAGGCGCGCTTGGCGCGGCTGCAGGCCGCAATTCAGATCAACGGCCGACGTTATTGCGAAGGGCTGCTCGGCACGACGCAGCAGGTTCTGGTGGAAGGCCCGTCGGTCAAGAATCCCGCGGAACTCACAGGGCGCATCGATGGCAATCGGTGGGTCAACTTCGCCGGCCCCAAAGACTGGGTGGGCCGCATGATTCCCGTGCGCATCGTGGCGTTGAAATCCAATTCGTTGCGCGGCGAGGCGATCGAGGCGGAGGCCACCACGCATGCCTGAAGTCGGCATGTCGGCTCAGGATGTCCGCGAACTCACGCTCGAGCCCGATGACAATGCCCGTCTGGCCCGCGTCTGCGGCCGCTTCGATGAAAACCTGCGCCAGATCGAAAGCCGCCTCGGGGTCGAGATCCGCAATCGCGGCAATCACTTCCAGATTCTCGGCGAAGCCCTGCCTGTGGCACGCACGGCATCGCTGCTCGAGGAGATGTACCGGCTGGCCCATGAAGAAGCGCTGCGACCGGAGCAGGTACACGTGTTGCTGCAGGAAGCGGGGTCGACGGAGCGCGGTGCGGTGCCGGGAGAGGAACCGATCGCCATTCGGACCCGGCGCGGCCTGGTGCGCGGCCGCGGTCCCAACCAGCAGCATTACCTGCGCGCCATCCTCACGCACGACATCAACTTCGGCATCGGGCCGGCGGGCACGGGCAAGACCTATCTCGCCGTCGCGGCGGCCGTGGAAGCCCTGGAGCGGGGGCAGGTACGGCGCATCGTGCTGGTGCGTCCGGCGGTCGAGGCCGGCGAGCGGCTGGGTTTTTTGCCCGGCGACATGGCGCAGAAGGTCGATCCCTATCTGCGGCCCCTGTTCGATGCCTTGCACGACCTCCTGGGGCCTGAAAAGGTCGAGCGGCTGATGGAGCGCGGCCAGATCGAGGTCGCACCGCTCGCCTTCATGCGCGGGCGCACCTTGAATGAGGCCTTCATCATCCTGGATGAGGCGCAGAACACGACGGCCGAACAGATGAAGATGTTCCTGACCCGGCTGGGCTTCGGTTCCACCGCCGTGATCACCGGAGACACCACCCAGGTCGATCTCCCACGGCAGGTCACCTCGGGTTTGCGCCATGCCGAGTCGGTGTTGCAGGGACTCAAGGGCATCAGCTTTACGCGCTTCACCAGCCAGGACGTCGTGCGTCATCCCTTGGTGCAGCAGATCGTCGATGCCTATGCGCGCGATGCGGAGCGGGACGATGGGTGAAGCCTGGGGCGTCCAGTACGCTGTGCCGCGTCGGGGTGTTCCCGCCGCGGCCAGCTTTCGCCGCTGGATCGCGGCCGCGCTGGCGGGAGTGGCGCGCGGCGGGGGCGGGACGGTGCGCATCGTGGATGAAGCCGAATCGGCGGCGCTCAACGAGGCGTATCGGGGCAAACGCGGTCCCACCAATGTGCTGTCCTTTGCTTTCGATCCACCGCCGGGACGGACCAACGACTATCTGGGTGATCTGGTCATCTGCGCGCCCGTGGTGATGCGCGAGGCGCAAGAGCAGGGCAAGTCCCCGCGCGCCCATTTTGCGCATCTCTCCGTTCACGGAATTCTGCATCTGGCCGGCTATGATCATCTCGACGAGGCCGATGCCCGGGAGATGGAATCCCGCGAAGTCGCCATTTTGGCCATCCTCGGATTTGCAGATCCCTACGGGGATCGAGAGGAGGATGAGGCGCGGCACTCGCCCCTTTCGCTCAACTATCGGAATGCCCATGTCCGCCAGCGATGAACGCCCCAGTCCCAACGCTCCTGCCAGCCGATCCTGGCGGGAGCGTTTGCTGAATCTGCTGCAGATCGCCCCCCACGATCGCGATGAGCTCATGCAGGTCCTGCGGAAGGGGCAGCAGGGTGGCCTCTTTGATGCCAATACCCTGGGCATGCTGGAGGGCGTGCTCGACGTCACCGAGATGCATGTCGAGGAAATCATGATCCCCCGCGCGCAGATGGCCGTGGTGCGCCGGGACGACGATCTGTCGACGCTGATCACCGAGGTGGTGACCTCGGGTTTTTCGCGCTATCCGGTGATCGGCGAACACCGGGATGAGATCGTCGGGATCCTGATCGCCAAGGACCTGTTGCGCTATTTCCCCGGAGCCGGCGTAAGGCAGGGCTTCAACCTGCGGGACATCCTGCGTCCGGCGAACTTCGTGCCGGAAGGCAAGCGCTTGAACGTTCTGCTGCGCGAATTTCAGAGCAGCCGCAGTCATCTCGCCATCGTCGTGGATGAATACGGTGGCGTTTCGGGGCTCGTGACCATCGAAGATATCCTCGAGCAGATCGTCGGAGAAATCGAGGACGAGCACGATGAGCGCGAAGAGGACAACATCATCCAAAGCGGCGAGCATCGCTACCTCGTCAAAGGGTCGACCGACATCGAAGAATTCAATGCCGTCTTGGGCGCGCATTTTGCTGATGACGAGTTCGATACGGTGGCGGGCCTGTTGATGGATGCCTTCGGTCATCTCCCCCATCGGGGAGAGCGGGCGCGCCTGGATCACTACGAGTTCACGGTGATGCGTGCCGACAACCGCCGTATCCACCTCGTTCAGGTCGCGGTACTGCCCCCGATCGATCACGAATCCGGCGCGGCCTAGCGCCCGCGCTCCCTTGGCCGACGATCGAGGAACCTTGACGTGCGTGGGATGAGCGGGCGCGGGTGGCGTCCACTGAGTGCGGGCTTGGCCGGCATGGTGCTGGTGCTGGCCTTCGCGCCTTGGCAATGGGCGGCATTGACGCCGCTTTGTCTCTGGGCCTTGCTTGCGCTGATGCGCGGCTGCCCGGCCCGCCAATCATTCGGTATCGGCTATGCGTTCGGACTGGGCCAGTTCGGTATCGGCGTTAGTTGGGTGTTCGTCAGCATTCATGAGCACGGTAACGCGGATATGGCGTTGGCCGTGGCGTTGACCGCGGCACTGATCGCTTTTCTGGCCCTGTTTCCCGCGGCCGTTGCGGCAGTGACTGCGGCACTGGCGCGTATGTCCGCAGCGCGCCTGATATGGATCTTCCCTGCGGTCTGGGTGGCTGGCGAATGGGTCCGCAGCTGGATCTTCACAGGTTTTCCGTGGCTCGCGATCGGTTACAGCCAGAGCGACGGCCCGCTGGCCGGATATGCCGCGGTGTTCGGGGTGTTGGGCGTCGGCGCCATCCTGGCCGGGACGGCGGCCGTGCTGGAATTCATTCGCACGGCGTCCGGACGTGGACGAGGTGTTGCACTTGCCGTCCTGCTCGCGGTGTGGATCGGCGGCTTCGCCTTGCGAACCGTGAGCTGGACCCATCCGGAAGGCGAGCCCCTGGCGGTGGCGCTGGTTCAGGGCAACGTGCCTCAGGAAAACAAATGGGATGCCCGACGCGCAGATGAGATCCTCGCGCGTTACGCCGATTTGACCGAGCCGCTCCTCGGCACGCCGCTCATCGTCTGGCCCGAGGCGGCGCTGCCGCGGGTCTACCACGAACTCGCCGGCACCTACCTCACGCAACTCCAGGTGGCAGCGGCGGCAGCCGGCAGCGAGATCCTGCTTGGCCTCCTGCGCTTCGATCCGGAGCGGCGCGTCTATCTCAACAGCGTGCTGTTGCTGGGATTGGACCGGCAGTTCTACGATAAGCGGCATCTGGTGCCCTTTGGCGAGTATTTCCCCGTGCCGGATCTCGTGCGCCATTGGATGCAGGTGCTCGAGATGCCCTACAGCGATCTCGGCGCGGGCCCCCCTAGGCCCGAGCTGCTGCACGCGCACGGCCTGCCGCTCGCCGCGTTCATTTGCTATGAAGCGGTATTCGGCAATGAAGTCATCCGCGACCTTCCGGCTGCACGATTGCTGGTGAATGTGAGCAACGATGCCTGGTTCGGACGCAGTTTCGCGCCGCATCAACACTTTCAGATCGCGCGATTGCGCGCCATCGAGACCGGTCGGGATCTGATCCGCGCGACCAATACGGGCGTCACCGCCCTGGTCGATGCGACTGGCCGGGTCCGGGCGCGCCTGCCGTCCTTCGAGGCCGGCGTCTTGCAGGGAGAAGTTCAGCCGCGCGTCGGCGCAACCCCCTACGTGCGCTGGGGCGATCTCCCCGTGCTGGTCTGGATGGCTTCAAGTCTGACGGTGGCTGCAGGTCTGCGCCTGCGTCGCGAGTCTCAACAGGCGGGCTGAGGGCTTTCCGAACGCGTCTCGGCCCGGAAAAAGAGGGACCGAGATTCCCATGAATCCCCGAGGGGCATGCGAGAAGGGCGGGACGACGAGGCGCCTTCGCCGGTTGATCTATAATTCGCCACTTTTAAGGAGAGGTGCGCATGGCCCTGGATTCGCAAGCCGCCATGAATGTCGCGCGGGTCCTGACCGAAGCGCTGCCCTACATTCGCCGCTTTGCCGGCAAGACGGTCGTCATCAAGTACGGCGGCAACGCCATGGTGGACGAGACGCTCAAGAACGGCTTTGCGCGCGACATCGTGCTGATGAAGCTGGTGGGCATCAATCCGGTGGTGGTGCATGGCGGCGGTCCCCAGATCGGGCAATTGCTGGCCCGCATCGGCAAGGAATCGCGCTTCGTGGACGGCATGCGCGTCACCGATGCCGAGACCATGGACGTGGTCGAGATGGTGCTCGGCGGCCTGGTCAACAAGCAGATCGTCGATTTGATCAATCGCCATGGGGGACGCGCCGTCGGCCTGTCGGGCAAGGACGCCGGCCTGATCCGCGCGCGGCGCATGACACTGCGTACGGCTGACGATGAGGCAGTCGATATCGGGCAGGTCGGTGAGGTGGAGCGGATCGATCCCGGTATCGTGACCCTGCTGGATCAGGCCGACTTCATCCCCGTGATCGCGCCGATCGGGGTGGGCGAGGAGGGTTGTGCGTACAACATCAATGCCGATCTCGTCGCCGGCAAGGTCGCTGAGGTCATCGGCGCCGAGAAGCTGATGCTGCTGACCAATACCGCCGGCGTGCTCGACCGGGATGGCCGTCTGCTCACGGGGCTGACGCCGGATCAGGTGGCCGGCTTGATCGCCGACGGCACGATCCACGGCGGGATGTTGCCCAAGATCGCCTGCGCCCTGTCGGCGGTGAAGAACGGCGTGAAAGCCTCGCACATCGTCGACGGTCGCGTCGAGCATGCGGTCCTGCTCGAACTGTTCACGGACGCGGGGGTGGGGACGCTGATTCGGGGCTGAGGCGCGCGGCATCGGCCGGTGGCGAGCCGATCAGCTTGCGATAGGCGGCGAGGTCGGCATCATACGCGGCGCGGGTTGCGATCAGGTCCTGGTTGCGTTCTGCAATCGCCCGATCGTGCGCCGTCAGTGCGCTGGTGACCTGCCGGATCTGGGTTTCCAGAATCGGCGGGACGCCTTTGCCCGCTTCGGCGACGGCGGCCCGCCGGGTCTTCAGACCGCCCAATTGCTCGATCAGGGCGGCGCGCTGCTGTTGCAGGAAGTCCAGATTGACTTGAATATCTGCAAGTCTCTGATCGCGTAGGGTTTTGATGTCCGCTTCGGACCCATAGCTCTGGCGCAGCCGTGCAGCGTCGCGCTGCACTTGCTCGCGAGCCGCCACGTCGGCGGGGTCCACGGTGGCTGCCGGCTGGACGTCCTGGATGCGTATGCCGTGCGGATTGAGGGTGCTGTAGGTGGTCTGCCCGGGCGGCAGCCGGTCGCTGATGTGGACACGCCCCTGATCGTCCGTCCAACGGTAAAGCTCGCCTGCATCGACAGCTGGGTTGCCGAGGAGGCACAACAGAATCCCGCATCGGGCGCTTTTGCGCATGCCGTCCCTCACCATTGCCGCACAGAAATGTATCGACTGCACGGCGGCAAACTGAAGGCGGGATCACCAGCAGGGCGTATCCCCGTAGCGCTCGCGGTATGCCGTGATGGCCTGCTGCAGGGCTGGATCGCCTTGAGCGTGCAGGTGACGCTCGATGTCGCCCAGCGTGCTGATGCTCACCACTTCCAGATTCAGTGATTCTTGCACCTCGCGCACCGCCGAACGCTCGCCCTGACCCTTTTCCTGCCGATCCAGGCAGATCAGTACGGCAGCCGGCGTGGCTTGTGCCCGCCGGATCAATGCGACCGATTCGCGCACGGCGGTGCCTGCGGTGATGACGTCATCGACGATGACGACCCGCCCGGCGAGCGGCGCACCGACCACGATCCCGCCTTCGCCGTGATCCTTGGCTTCCTTGCGATTGAAGGCCCAGGGCACATCGCGGCCGAAATCCCGTGCCAGCGCGATAGCGGTGGCAGCCGCCAGAGGAATGCCCTTGTAGGCAGGACCGAAGAGCATGTCGAACTTGAGACCGGAATCCATCAGTGCGCGCGCGTAAAACTGTCCCAGGGCCGAGAGCGCCGCACCGGTGTGGAACTGCCCGGCATTGAAGAAGTAGGGGCTGATCCGGCCCGATTTGAGCGTGAATTCGCCAAAGCGCAGCGCGCCCTGGCTGATGGCGAAACGCACGAAGTCCTGGGAATCCATGGTCATGGCAGAAAATCCGGGCGACGATGAAGAGGGCGCCATGATACGCGATCCGTCGTGGGTGCGATGACAGGCATGCGAGCCGAGACCCGGCTCGCGGTCGGCGCGCTAGGGGACGGCGGCCGGGCGCAGGAACAGCGATGGGTCGACCAGATTGCCGTTGAGCGCAACGCCCCAGTGCAAGTGAGGCCCGGTGGCCCGACCGGTATGGCCCACGCGGCCCAGCAACTGGCCGGTTTCGACGCGATCGCCCGCGGCCACGTCGATGGTGCTGAGGTGACAGTACATGGAAATCAAGCCGCCGCCGTGGTCCACGAACACGGTGTTGCCGTTGAAGTAGAACTCGCCGGTGTCGACGATCACGCCGGGAGCAGCAGCCCTTGCAGGATGGCCTTCGGCGGCGGCGATGTCGAGACCGCTGTGCGGATTGCGGGATTGCCCGTTGAACACCCGCCGCAACCCGAACGGACTGGACGTCGGGCCATCGGCCGGCAGGGCCAGCGGCCACGGGAAATCGCCCTCGGCGGGACGATAGTGGCTCAAGGCCTCACGGATCCGTGCCTGTTCGCGCTTGACCCGCGCGGCGGTCGGCGCATCGAGGTCGACCATCTTGGGCGGCACCTGAAGCTTCTGTGTTGGATAAGCTTTATCGCCGACCATGAAGTCGAGGCGATGCGTGATACCGCCAGCATCCTCCCAATCGATGTGATGGCTGCCCGGTTTGGCAGCCAAGGCAAGGCCGACGAGGGTTTTGGCGCCGCTGTCCGTGCGGATGATCCATAGCGGCCTGCCCTCGTAATGGGCTTGGCGTGCTTCAGCCGGCAGGTCCAGCACGACGACGCCGCCCGGCACCGGTGTGGACGGCATCAAGGCCCAGGCCATCGGCATCCAGCCCCCTAGGGCGGCGAGCAGGCCGAGCAGGCGCATCCGTTTCCGGGCATGCGACACCGACACCAGACGGCCTACCACGGCAGCAGCTCCGTATCAGCAGTGGATTCCACTCGGCAGATCAGCGACCCGCGATGCAAGTGAAGCTGGAGGCGGGTGTTCGCCGGCGCTTGGTCCGGGGATTGCACGACAGCGCCGTCGGGCCAGCGGCGGACGATGGCATACCCGCGTTCCAATGTGCCCAGCGGGCTGACGGCGTCGAGCGCCCGGCTGGCTCCCGCAAGGCGTCGCCCGCACGCAGCGAGGTGGGCATTCATAGTGCGGTGCAACCCGGCGCTGGTGCGCGCGAGTCGATCCTGAGCGTGTTGCAGCCGGACTTGGGGTCGCCCCGCCCACAGGCGGCTGCTCCGCGCGGCCAGACGATGCGAGAGTCGCTCGAGACGAAAATGAAGCGCTCGGGCCATACGGGTCTCCAGTTCGTCCAGCAGTTGACGTTGGCGCTGCAAGCGGCGCTCGGGGTGACATTGCTCGAGGCGATGAGTGAGTTGCGCCGTATGAAGCCGATGGGTTTGCAAGCGCCCCAGCGCCAGGTGGGAAAGCCGCGCTTGCAACTGGTCGATGCGGTGCGCCAGCGCGATGCGGTCGGGAACGACGCTTTCCGCAGCCGCCGACGGCGTCGGCGCGCGCAGGTCGGCGACGAAATCGGCGATGGTGAAGTCGATTTCGTGGCCGACGCCGCTCACCACGGGGATCGGGCAGGCGCGCACGGCGCGCGCCACTGTTTCGAGATTGAAGGCCCACAGATCTTCCAGCGGTCCGCCGCCGCGCGCCAGGATGATCACGTCACATTCGCGGCGTGCCCCGGCAAGCGCCAAGGCCCGGACGATCTGCGGTTCGGCGTCGGCCCCCTGCACGGCGACGGGATACAGGATCACCGGCGCCAGCGGGTAGCGGCGGGCAAGCACATGCAGAATGTCTCGCAGGGCCGCGCCGGTGGGCGAGCTGACGACCCCGATGGTGCGCGGATAAGCCGGCAGCGGACGTCGGTGGGCGGGATCGAACAGACCCTCCTCCGCCAGGCGCGCTTTCAGGGCCTCGAAGGCCAGCCGCAGGGCGCCTGCGCCGGCGGGCTGCATCTGATCGGCGATGAGTTGGAACTCACCGCGGGGTTCGTAGAGGCTGACCTGCGCCCGGATCTGGACCTGCAAGCCATTTTGCGGCCTGACCGGCACAGCCGTGGTGCGATTGCGGAACATGGCGCAACGAACCTGCGCCTGCGCGTCCTTGAGGCTGAAATACCAATGTCCGGAGGTGGCCTGAACGAAGTTGGAGATCTCGCCCATCACCCACATGGGTGGCAGGCGCTCCTCCAGAATCAGTCGGGCTTCCCGGTTGAGTCTGCTGACGCTGTAGATGTTTTCCGGATCGACGACAGGCATGGCGCCATCATAGCGACGCGCTCATGCGGCGGCCAGCGGCTGGGCGATCAACGCTTCCAGTCGGCGCACAGGCTCTGGCATTCCTCACGCCAAGGGCAGCCGCTGCGCTCACAGGCATAGCGGATATCGGTGCCGAAGCAGGGATCGAAGCCGATCTGCTGCTGCAGGGACCAGATTTCCCAGCGACGGTCGGTAGAGTCGTGCCCGCCGCGCAACTGAATGACCCGCTCCTGATAAAGCCTTCCGAATTGAGAGTCCTGTCTCATCGCGAGTCTCCTGTTGGCGCGGGAGCGCTGGGCTCCTGCGTGGTCCTGAGCGTGTTGAGGTCGAACTGATCAAGGGCTTGGCCTTATAAGACTTCGCCCATGCCGGAAAAGTTCCGGCGAGGACGCGGATGTCATCCGTCCGTCATCTTCAGTAGCATGGATCGGGCCACCAGAAGGTACATTCGGCTTCACCGCGCCGTTGCGCGCATTTGGCTGTAGATCTCGCGATAGCGACGCGCGCTGTGCGCCCAACTGAAATCCTGCGCCATCGCAGCCTGCACGATTTTGTGCCACGTTGTCTTGTCGTTGTAACACTTTAGAGCGCGCCGCACCGCGTCGAGCAGCGCCATGGGTGTGGCAGGCGCAAACTGAAACCCGGTGGCGGTGCCGTTTGCGAGGGACGCATCATCGGTATCGACCACGCTGTCCACCAGGCCGCCGCAACGGTGAACGATGGGCGGCGTGCCATAACGCAGGCTGTAAAGCTGGTTCAGTCCGCAGGGTTCGAAGCGCGAGGGCATCAGGAAGAGATCAGCCCCGGCCTCGATGCGATGGGCCAGACCCTCGTCGAAGCCGATGCGGCACGCCGCCTGGCCCGCCACGCTAGCACAAGCCTGGCGCAGGCGATGCTCCATGTCGGCCGTCCCCGATCCGAGAAAGACCAACTGGACCGGCAGGACCATGAGTTCGGGCAGGATGTCCAGAATGAGATCGATGCCTTTCTGCGGAACCAGTCGGGCGATGCATCCGAGCACGGGCACGTCGTCCCGGCTTTCAAGCCCCATCTCCGCTTGTAGCGCCCGTTTGACCTCGGCTTTGGCGGCCAATCGATCGGCCGTGTAGTGGGCCGGCAGATGCGTATCGACAGCCGGATCCCAGACGGCGGTGTCGATGCCGTTCAGCACCCCGTGCAGCACCGCTTTGCGGTGTCGCAGCAGACCGTCGAGGCCTTCGCCGAGATCGGGCGTCTGGATTTCCTGGGCGTAGGTCGGGCTGACCGTGCTGATGGCGTCGGCAAAGACGAGTCCGCCCTTGATCAGCGCAATGCGGCCGTGAAACTCCAGTGCATCGGGATGGTGCAGCCAGAACGGCAAACCCAGTTCGGGCAGGACGCCGGCATCAAAATCGCCGCGGTACTGCAGGTTGTGGATGGTGAACAGCACCGGTCGCTCGACGCGCTCAAGCAGCATCCAGACCGGCGTCAACCCCGTCTGCCAATCGTTGGCATGCACGAGGTCCGGTCGCCAGGCGAGGCCGGCACGGCCAGCGGCGATTCGCGCTGCGACCCGGCATAGCCGATTGAAGCGCTGCGCATTGTCGGGCCAATCCCGGCCATGCGCATCCAGATAGGGATTCCCTGGGCGATCGCTGAAGCCGGGGCTTTCAAGCAACCAGATGCCGACGCCGCAGCGGTCTTCGGGAATGGCACGTAGCCGCGCATCGGTCATTCCGGGCGGCGGGATGAAATCGGCCTCGATGCTGCAATCCTCGGGCGCAAGCGCCAGATCACGGTAGGCGGGAAGGAGTACACGCACGTCCATGCCCAGACGTGCGAGCGCTGCGGGCAATCCTCCCGCCACGTCTGCGAGCCCACCGGTCTTGATCAGCGGCGTCATCTCGCTGGCGACGAACAGCAGTTTTTGGGGGGCGCGCAGGCGGGGCGAGCGCTTGGCGCTGCTCATGTCGAGGTCTCCCGTTTCAGAATCAGGGCAGCGAGGGGGGGTAGGGTGAGCGAGATCGAATGGGGCAGATCCATCCATGGCAGGGCATCGCTGGCGACACCACCGGCGTTGCCGAGATTGCTGCCGCCGTAACTGGACGCATCGGAATTGAGCACTTCCCGATACCACCCCGGGCGCGGGACGCCCAGCCGGTAGCCGAAGCGTGGCACCGGCGTGAAATTCAGGACCACGACGGCTTCGTCGACTAAGCCGATGCGCCGGTAACTGATGACGGATTGTGCCGCATCATGGCAGTCGATCCAGGCAAAACCATCGGCGCTGAAATCCCGTTCATGCAGGGCCGGCCAATCCCGATAAAGGTGATTCAGGTCTCCCAGTAAACGCATCAGCCCCTGGCGCGGCGGATCGTCCTGCAATTGCCAAGGCAGTGCTTCGTCGTGGCGCCATTCCCAGGGCTGCGCCAGTTCGCTGCCCATGAACAACAGCTTCTTGCCGGGGTAGGTCAGCATGTAGCTGTAAAGGAGTCGGAGGTTGGCCATCTTCTGCCAATCGTCCCCAGGCATCTTCTGCCAGAGGGAACCCTTCCCATGCACGACCTCATCGTGCGAGAAGGGCAGCACGAAGTTTTCGCTGAAGGCATAGAGCAGGCCGAAGGTCAGGTCCTGGTGGTCGTAGTGACGATAGATCGGATCCTTGCTCACATAGCGCAGGGTGTCGTGCATCCAGCCCATGTTCCATTTCATGGAGAACCCCAGTCCGCCGACATAGGTTGGGCGGGTGACCTGGGGCCAAGCTGTCGATTCCTCTGCCATCGTGACCGATCCTGGCGCTTCGCGATGGGTCATGGTGTTGAGTTCGCGAAGGAAATCCACCGCTTCGAGATGTTCGTTCCCGCCATGGATGTTGGGCAGCCACTCGCCGGGTCCGCGCGAATAATCGAGATAGAGCATCGAGGCAACGGCATCGACGCGCAGACCGTCGATGTGGAATTCTTCCAGCCAGTACAGCGCGCTGGACAGCAGAAATGCCCGCACCTCGTTGCGGGCATAGTTGAAGACCAGCGTGCCCCACTCCTTGTGCTCGCCGCGACGCCAATCCTCGTGCTCATACAGGGCGCTGCCGTCGAACCGCGCCAGTGCGAAGCCATCCTTGGGGAAGTGGCCGGGGACCCAGTCGAGGTAGACACCGATGCCGGCCTGGTGGCAGCGATCGACGAACGCGCGTAGCCCGTCCGGGTCGCCGAAGCGGCTGGTCGGCGCGAAAAACCCAGTGGTCTGATAGCCCCAGGAGTCATCCAGCGGGTGTTCGGTCACCGGCAGCAGCTCGATGTGGGTGAACCCCAATCCCAGAACGTGGGGGATCAAGTGATCCGCCAGCTCCGCATACGTCAGGAAACCGCCGTCTGGCCGGCGGCGCCAAGATCCGAGATGAACCTCGTAGATAGTGATGGCCTTGTGTTGCCATCCCGCGCGGGCAGCCATCCAGGGGCCGTCTTGCCAGGCGTGGCGGCTCGGTCCACAAATTCGCGCAGCCGTGCCGGGACGCACCTCAAAGGCGCGGCCGTATGGATCGGTCTTGACCAGCAGGGTGCCGGCCGGCCGGCTGCGGATTTCGAACTTGTACAGCTGACCTTCCCGCACGTCAGGGATGAACAACTCCCAGACGCCGGTATACCCCCGATTGCGCATCGGGTGAATGCGGCCATCCCAGCCGTTGAAGTCACCGACCACGCTGACCCTCTCAGCGTTGGGGGCCCATACCGCAAAAAGGACGCCGGCGACGCCATCAATGTCCCGGAGATGAGCGCCGAGCATCTGCCAGGCACGCAGATGCCGGCCTTGATGAAATTGGGCCAACTCATCCTCTTTCAGCACCAACGGGAAATCGTAGGCATCCCGTCGTTCGTGCAGGCTGCCGGCCTCATCTTCCCAGCGGTAGGCGTAATGCGCCGGAAGATCCTGCGTCCGGCCGGTCCAGCAGAACAGGTCGGTTTCGCCCCAGCGCTGGAGTGTGACGTTGAGGGGGACAAGCCACGCGGCGCGGGCACCTGGGATGAGGATCCTCACCGTGCACCGGTCGGCCTCGATATGGCGGCCGAGAATGCAGCGCGGGTCGTGGTGGCGACCGTCGAGCAGCAGACGCAAGTCTTCGGCAAGCGTCGTCGCCAAGGGATCAGGTGCGGACGCGGACATAAGGGCTCCTGGGGCTGTTCAGCAGACCGACAGGATGCCAGAAAGAGGGTGCATGGGTCTGCCGGAGACCCAGGCAATGTAGGGCATAAATCGTGCTTTACTTGACCACACACATCCGCTACCGGCAATTCGCAGCACCGACGGACCGGTCGCTTCGGCTTGGGGGACCGCCGGAGCGCGATGTGGCGAACTCCTGAAATCGAATCGGGTCATGATGTAGAGCAAAATGCGCCGAGGCGGGCCATGCAAGACTCGAGTGGCCTCGAACGGACGCCCACAGTGGAGACCTCATGCAGATCGAATCCTCCCAGCGTTTCATCAGTCTCGCCACCAAGGACACCCTGGCCTTGATCCTCGCTGGAGGACGCGGCAGCCGGCTGGGCGAATTGACCAGTCATCGCGCCAAGCCCGCCGTTCCGTTTGGCGGCAAGTTCCGCATCATCGATTTTCCGCTCTCCAACTGCATCAACTCCGGGATTCGCAGGGTCGGTGTGGTGACGCAGTACATGGCCCATTCACTGATTCGCCACCTGCAGCAGGGTTGGGGCTTTCTGCGCGGCGAGTTCGGTGAATTCATCGAAATCCTGCCGGCCCAGCAACGCCACGGCGAGGCCTGGTACAAGGGCACGGCCGATGCCGTCTATCAGAACATCGAGATCATCCGCACGCATCGCCCGCGCTACGTCCTGATTCTGGGCGGCGATCATGTCTACAAGATGGACTACGGCACGATGCTGGGGTTTCACGTCAGCCACGAGGCCGATGTGACCGTGGCTTGCCTCGAGGTCCCGCGCATGGAGGCCCAGGGCTTCGGGGTCATGGGTGTGACGGCCGAAGGGCGGGTCGAGAACTTCATCGAAAAACCACTGGATCCACCGGCGATCCCGGGTCGACCGGAACATGCTCTGGCGTCCATGGGCATCTACGTTTTCAACACGGACTTTCTGCTGCGCGTGCTGGCGCAGGACGGTCCCGATCCTGCGTCGGATCATGATTTCGGCAAGAATATTCTCCCCGGCGGTGTGGCGCGGGGTGACCGTATCTTTGCCTTCCCGTTTCGCAACAACGCCCAGAGCCGACAGGCGTATTGGCGCGACGTCGGCACCATCGACAGCTATTGGGCCGCCAACATGGAACTTATCGGCGTTACGCCGGAGCTCGATCTCTATGATGAGACCTGGCCGATCTGGACCTATCAGGAACAGGCGCCGCCAGCGAAGTTCGTGTTCGACGATGAAGACCGGCGCGGGATCGCCATCGATTCGATGCTTTCCGGGGGCTGTATCGTTTCAGGCGCGGTGGTGCGCCACTCGCTCTTGTTCTCGAATGTGCTGGTGGCCGAGCGCACCTTGATCCAGGACACGGTCGTGTTGCCCCGCGCGGTGATCGGACCGGATTGCCTGGTGCGCAAGGCGGTCATCGAGACCGGGTGCCATCTGCCGCCGGGGACGGTGATCGGCGAGGACCCCGCAGAGGACGCCCGACGGTTCCATGTGACGGACGGCGGCGTGGTGCTGGTGACGCCGGAAATGCTGCAGCAGGAACTGCCGTATGTCCGATAAGGCGCCGCTTCCTGTGGTGCTTTATTGGCACATGCACCAGCCCAGCTATGAAGACCCCATTGCGCATCATTACGAGGCGCCGTGGACCTATCTGCATGGCATCAAGGACTACGTCGACATGGCGGCGCATCTGGAGGGAGAGCCGCTGGCGCGCGCCGTGGTCAATTTCACGCCCACGCTGCTGGAGCAGATTGCCGATTATGCAACGCAGTTGACGACTGCGGCGGGTGGTCGCGACGGCCTGCGCGATCCCTTGCTACAGGCACTGGCGGGACCGGTGCTGCCTGTGGACCCACGACAAAGGCTGATCCTGATCCAGGCCGCGCTGCGCATCGATCGGGTGCAGGTGATCGAGCGTTTCGCACCTTACCGTCGGCTGGCGCGTCTGGCCGATTGGGTCGTAGACCACCCGGCGGGTCTCGACTACCTGTCCGATCAATTCTTGATCGATCTTTTGGTGTGGTATCACCTCGCCTGGTTGGGCGAGACGGTACGGCGCAGCGACGCGCGCGCCAAATCACTGATCGAGAAGGGTGCGCATTACACGTTGGCTGACCGGGGGATGCTGATCGGCCTTTTGGCCGAGTTGATGGCGTCCATCATTCCGCGCTATCGCCGGCTCGCCGAAGCGGGGCGCATCGAACTGTCGGTCACCCCGTACAGCCACCCCATCCTGCCGCTGATGCTCGACTTCAACGCCGCTCACGAGGCCCAGCCGCAAGCGCCATTGCCCTTGGCGGCCGGCTATCCGGGTGGACTTGAGCGAGCCCGGTGGCAAATCCGCGCGGCGATCGATGTCTTTCGCCGTCATTTCGGCTTCGCGCCGGTGGGCGTGTGGCCGGCAGAAGGCGGGGTCTGCACGCGCACGTTGCAGTTACTGCGTGAAAACGGTTTTCGGTGGGCGGCCACCGGGCAAGGCGTCCTGCGCAATTCGCTCGGCGTATCGGAACCGGTTTCGGATCAGCTGCACCGCCCGTATCAGCCGACTGATGGACCAGTGTGTTTTTTTCGCGACGATGAGCTGTCCGATCGCATCGGTTTTCAGTATCGCAGCTGGCACGGCGACGATGCGGTGGCCAATCTGCTGCACGAACTGGAGCGTCTGGCCGATCAGGAGCGCCGACCCGGGCAGGTGGTGTCCATCATCCTCGATGGCGAAAATGCCTGGGAGTATTACCCGGACAATGCCTATTATTTTCTGTCGGGGCTCTACCGCCGGCTGGCAGCCCATCCGCGGTTGCAGTTGACGACCTTCAGCGCCGTTCTGGACGGGATGGAACGCGAGGCCATCCGTCCGCTCGAGCGGGTTGTCGCGGGCAGCTGGGTCTATGGAAACTTCGCGACCTGGATCGGCGATCCGGACAAGAACCGCGCCTGGGATCTTCTGGTCGAAGCCAAACGCGTCTTCGATCGGGTCATGGAGGAGGGCCGACTCGACGAAACGCAACGCGCCGAAGCGGAGCGGCAGTTGGCGCACTGCGAGGCATCGGACTGGTTCTGGTGGCTGGGTGGCGACAATTCGGCGACCAACGTCGCGCAGTTCGAGCGACTGTTCCGGCTGCAATTGGCTGCGCTTTACCAAATGCTGGCCGAGCCGGTTCCAGATCAACTGACGCGGCCATTTGCGCATGGTCTCAGCGATGGGACGGGTTCGGCGATGCGAGGCGGCAAATGACGGAGTCGATGAGTCGCATTCATCCCCTGCTGGCGCAGCGACGCGCCGGCGTGCTGCTGCATCCGACGTCGCTTCCCGGATCGGGGCCGGTCGGGCGGTTGGGCGCGGCGGCAGAGGCATGGATCGATGGCCTGGCCGAGTCTGGATTCACGTTGTGGCAGACCTTGCCCCTGTGTCCGCCGGATAGTCTGGGCAGTCCCTACCAGTCGTGCTCGGTGTTTGCGGGGGACGAGCGACTGGTCGATCCTGAGCGACTTCCGGGACTGACTGGAGAGCCCGTCGTCGACTCTGGCTTGACGCCCGCGCAATGGGACGCCGTCCATCACGCGCTGATGGCAGACGGGCACCTGCATGCGCGCTTCGAAGCCTTTTGCGCCGCCGAGCGCCATTGGCTGGAGGACTTCGCGCTCTATCAGGCCATCAAGGCGCGGGAAGGTGCGCCGTGGCATGCCTGGCCGGAACCCCTGCGAGACCGCGACGCTGTTGCCCTGGAACAGGCCGCATCCGAGCTCGCTGCGTCGATGGTGCGGACGCGGACTGCGCAGTTTTTTTTTGACGCGCAATGGCGCGCGCTGCGGCAGCGGGCGCACGAGCGGGGTGTGCTCCTGTTCGGCGATCTGCCGATTTTCGTGGCGCACGATAGCGCCGATGTCTGGGCGCACCGGGCTCTGTTCCATCTCGACGACGCAGGCCAGATGACCCAGGTGGCCGGGGTGCCGCCGGACTACTTTTCTGCCGACGGTCAGCTCTGGAACATGCCGCACTACCGTTGGGATGTCCTGGCCGCGCAGGGATATCGCTGGTGGATCGACCGGATGCGGCGGCAAGGCGCTTGGTTCGATCTGATCCGCATTGATCATTTTCGCGGCTTTGAATCGGCCTGGGCGGTTCCGGCCGGCGCGCCCAACGCGATCCATGGAACGTGGCAGCCGGCTGCCGGTGCAGCCTTGTTCGCGGCGATCGAGTCTGTCTTGGGTCCCCAGGCGCTCGTGGCAGAAGATCTGGGGCTGATCACACCCGAAGTCGATGGCCTGCGACTGGCCTTGGGCATGCCGGGCATGCGCGTCCTGCAATTCGCTTTTGACAGTGACGCTCAGAACCCGCATCTGCCGCACAATTTCGAGCCGCTGACGGTGGTTTATCCCGGAACCCACGACAATCCGACGCTCTGTGGGTGGTGGTGCACGCTGCCGCAGGCGCGCCAGGACGAGATTCGGGACTATCTTGGCGTTTCATCGGTGCAGATGCCCGATGCCTTCATTCGCTTGGCACTGGCGAGCGTCGCGCGTCTCGCGATCGTTGCCGCCCAGGACTTGCTGGGCTTGGGGGATGAGGCGCGCATGAATACGCCCGGGACTATTGACGGGAACTGGTGCTGGCGGATGGAGCCGGATGCCTTGAGCAGTCCGTGGCGCAGCCGGTGGCGCGCGGATTTGGCGCGTTATGGCCGGTTTCCGATCAACAGTTGAGGATGTGCAGGAGGGGGGCGTCCGGTCGATGGCCGGGTGTGTGGTTTGCCTGCACCGCTTATGAGTGGCGAGTGCAGGCTCTCAAACAAACGGGCGGCTCCAGCGGCGTCGCCCGTGGTGGCTGAACGACTTAGAACGGCAGGATGTTGGCGTCGGGTTCGCCTTCCGGGATAGACATCAGGTCCACATAGCGGCGCAGGTGGTAATCCTTGTCACCGAACAGGGGATCCATCGCAGTCAAACGGATGAAGTAGTGACCGATGCGCAACTCCTCGGTCTGTCCCATCCCGCCGTGGAGCTGCACGGCGCTCTGGCCGACGAAGCGGCCGGCCTTGCCCACCTTGTGCTTGAGGGCGTGCAGATCCAGTTGGGCGTCGGGATGGCCTGCTTCGGCTTCCATCGTTGCGCGATAGAGCAGTGAACGGGTCAGTTCGGTTTCCACGAACATGTCCACGATGCGGTGCTTGACGGTCTGGAACTGGCTCAAGGGGTGGCCGAACTGGATCCGCTGGCTGGTGTAAGCGGCGGTGTCGCGATGCAGCATTTCCATCATGCCGACCGCTTCGGCGCCCAGCGCCAGGATGGCCCGCTGGATCACGCCTTCGAGCACCTCTGCGCCGTTATCGAGGGTACCCAGCACTTGGCTCTGGCCGACCATCACGTTCTCGAAGCGGATCTCCGAGGCGCGCAGGCAGTCGACGGTGGGGTAGTCGGTGCGGGTGATGCCCTCGGACTTGGCATCGACCAGGAACAGGGTGATGCCGTTGCGATCGGCGCGATTGCCGGAGGTGCGCGCGACCACGATCAGCTGATGGGCGCTGTCGGCGTTGAGTACCAGCGATTTGCTGCCGTTCAGGGTCCAGCCGCTGTCGTGCCGCGTGGCCGTGGTGGCGATGTCGAAGGGATTGTTGCGGGCCTGCTCTTCGGCGTGCGCCAGAGCGAGCAGAATCTTGCCTTCGACCACCCCCGGCAGGATCTCGCGCTTCTGGGCATCGCTGCCGCCCAGCAGCACGGCATTGGCGCCGAGCACCACGGTTGGGAAATAGGGCTCCAGGACGAGCCCCTTGCCCAACTCCTCCATCACCACCATGGTGTCGACGAGGTTGCCGCCGATGCCGCCGAATTCTTCGGGAATGGCCACGCCCAGCCATCCCAGATCGGCAAAGGTGTGCCAGGTGGCTTCATCAAAACCGGGGACCTTGCGGGATTTCTTGCGCCGCTCGGCGATGCCCACGCCGGCGCTGCCGTAATCCTCGCGCAGAAACTTTTCGATGCTGTCGCGCAGCAACTGCTGCTCTTCCGTGAAACGAAAATCCATGATTGCGATTCCTTGTCAGATTCGATGAGCCGGCTCAGGCGTCGACCAGTCCCAGCACGCGCTTGGCGATGACGTCCTTCTGCACCTCGCTGCAGCCGCCGTAGACCGTGGCGGCCCGACCGTTGAGGTAGAGCATCATGCCCATCTTGGAGAACTTCGGTCCGGCTTCCTTGAAGCCCTGGTTGAGCCCGTAGATGCCGGCGGCCTCGATGGTCAGCTCTTGCATGCGCTGCTGCATCTCGGTGCCCTTGAGCTTCAGGATAGAGGAGGCCGGGCCCGGTTCGCCCGTGTGCTGAGCATCGGCCAAGCTGCGCAGCTCGGCGAATTCCAGCGCGCGCAACTCGATCTCGGTCTCCGCGATACGGGAGAGGAAGCTGCGGTCGTCGAGCAGGGTGTGGTCGCCGTCGGGCACAGCGCGGGCATTTTTCTTGAGCTTGTCGAGGGCGACGATGGTACGGCTGATGCCGGCGATGCCGCTGCGCTCGTGTTGCAACAGGCCCTTGGCATAGGTCCAGCCCTTGCCTTCCTCGCCGATGCGGTTCTCAACCGGCACCTTGACGTTGTCGAAGAAGACCTGGTTGACGTGATGGCTGCCGCCGAGCGTGAAGATCGGCTTGACGGTGATGCCGGGGGTCTTCATGTTGATCAGCAGGAAGGTGATGCCTTCCTGGCGCACACCAGTGCTCTGGGTACGGGTGAGACAGAACATCCACTGCGCCATGTGGCCCATGGTGGTCCAGATCTTGGTGCCGTTGACCGTGTACTCCTTGCCGTCGGCTGAGAGCTCGGCCTTGGTCTTGAGCGAGGCCAGATCGGAACCCGCGCCGGGCTCGGAATAGCCTTGGCACCAGTTGACCTTGTTGTCGCGAATGTCTGGGAGGAAACGCTCGATCTGCTCCTTGGAGCCGTAGCGCATCAGGATCGGGGCCAGCATCACCTTGCCGAAGGGCAACTCGGGCGGCAGGCTGTAGGCGCAGGTTTCCTTGTCCCAGATGAAATGCTGTACGGGGCTCCAGCCGGGGCCGCCGAATTCGACCGGCCACTTGGGGCAATCCCAGCCTTTCTCTTTCAGCGCCTTGAACCAGTCGTTGCGCTTGCTCCACAGCTCGCTGCTGTTCTTGGGGGCATGCTGCTGAAGGAAATCGCGCACTTCCTGCTGGAAGGCCAGATCCTCTTCCCTGAGTTCGATGTCCATTCGTTAAGCTCCATAAGGATGAATCGGGACGACACCGAGCGTTGTCGAAAGCATACGGCGGTGCGCTGGCCCGCATCCTACCATGGCGTGTTCCGGGTGTGATTCAGCAAAAGCTGAAATGGAGGTGAGGCGGTCGTGCTGACGGTCGATGGGGGAGGCGGGGACTGAGCCGCCGCCTCCCGGGTGGGTCAGAACGCAGACGAAGGCGTTGCCGACGAGTCGACGCGGGTCAGTTCAAGAATGCGTCCGATGAGCTGGGTGACGAAGCCGCCGATGGCGAACAGGGCCCAGCCCAGCGCCACGAATCCCCAGTGGATGGGCGCAGCGAAGAGTTCTTCGGCATACCAGAAGGTGTGACCCCACTCGTTGAAACCCAGGTTGGGCATGATGAGGATGAAGCCACTCACCATGATCGCCAAGGGCAGAGAGACACGGTTGACGAAGAAGGGCACGCGCGTATGGAGCCAGATGAAGCCCAGGATGCCGCCTACCAGAGCGGCCGGAATGACGAAGTAGAACAGGGCAATATGCGTCGGGGTGAAGTCGGTGTCGCGGATCGTTACTTGGTGCCAGGCGGCATCCGCCTCGACGAAGAGGCCCAGTGCGGCGACAACGATGACGCTGGCGACCGCGGCGAAACCCAGAATCAGATAGTAAAGCCGCAATTCCTGCCGGGCGGTCATGGTCGGGTTGGCCGGCCGGGTGAACCACAGCAAGGGGACTCCGATCATCCCCACCAGGGTGATGAGCGTCATCTGGATGTAGAACAGGCTCATCCAGTAGGTCTGGAAATCCTGCTCGAAATAGTCGAGGCCGACTGTAAAGGAGTGCGTCTGCTGATACCAGCGGTAGATGCCCAAGACCAAGGCAACGAGCATGGTGCCGATGACTGCAAAGCGCCAAGGCATCTGTGGCGCCCGGCTTTCATCGTCGGCGAGGCCAATGAGGGCGGTGAGCCGCTGCCCGAGCGTGGCGGGTGGCGGGGCGGGGTTGCGAATCACTGTTGACATTACTTCAGTCTCCTCAAGTCGTGATGTATTATTGAATTGTCCTATCGGAAGCCTGCGCTTACGCAGTGTCGCCCTGAAGCACAGGTCTTCGGGATTCACTGTAGAACTTCCATACTGAACGTTCAAGAGGGTGGCGGGCTTTTCCGTTTGATCATGATTTTCACCTGAAGCGGTCAAGGCTGGGAACTGGAACGCATCCTGTTGGGTTTCAGGCCGGCACAATGGTAGACGCCCCCTGGCGGGATGTTGGCCCACACCAGTTCGAAGTCCACGCGCTCGAAAATCGCACGGTACATGCGCAGGTAAACCCAGGGCATGACCGTGATCTGGCTCATCAGGGCCGAGTTCGGTAATCCGTCCATCCAGGTCAACAGCCGTTTTCTGATTGCCGGTGGTAGGCTTGGGGTCGGCAGGCCGTTGATGATCAGGTCCACGTGCCCGACGTGGCGATCCGCCAGGATCTGTCCGATGTCGCCGGCATCGCCGCAGACGACTTCGGCGGTGGGCGCAAGTCTTTGTGTGAAGCTGGCAAGATCGGGGTCCTGCTCAACGGCAATCAAGCGGCTCTGCGGATGCATGAGGCTCACCGCATGACGCGTGATCGGACCGGCCCCGGCGCCGAGTTCGACGATGACTTGGGGGCGATCGGTCGACACGTGGCGGCAGGCGGCGGCGGCAAGCTTTCGGCTGGACGGTGCCAGTGAGGCCACGCCGCGGCCGTGCTGCAGGAACTTCATGAAATGAAGCGATCGAGGCCCCGAGGGGACAGGCAGATGCTTGAGTGTCACTTGAACTCCTGTTCGGTTGGGTCGCGGTCACCGGACGGCGGCGATTGTGCGCTCGCGATTTTGACGGGATCATGACGGTATGTCGCGCGGAGCAGTCATATATATGACGCGGTGATATGCCATGGCACCTAAAGGCATAATCATTGACCTGGATCATGGTGAGGCGTATCCTGAACCTTCGTTCAGGAAGGCGGTCTATATCACCAGGGAAGTCCTTGGTTCTTCATCTCAGTGTTTTAAGTTGATCTTGAGGAGTCAGTTCGATGAACGCGATCACGAAGCCCCAAGCGGCGGCTGCCGCGCCGCAGGGCATCATTCATTCCATCATGTCCTTCTTGGGCCTGGCTCAGGATGAAACCAAGGTGCCGCGCATGCCTTGGATGGCTGCGATCATCGGCGTGGCATTGGCGGCTGTACTGTTCGGTGTGTATCGCTGGTACCAGCAGACCTACTCTTTCACGGTCGGCCTCGACTATTTCGAGCAGGAATTCCAGACCTACTGGATGAGCCTGTTTTACATCCAGATGACCATCATCACCTTGATCGGGGCGATCGGTCTGCCTTTGATCTGGTTCACGCGCCCGGCCAACCCGGTCATGTCCCCCCAGCGTGAGTTGCTCATCTACTACGCCATTCTGGCGTTCGCGGCGGTGGGAAGCATCATTCTGGTCGCTATTCTGGGGTTGTACGTCGAAGCCGATGCCGCTTGGCACCAGGTGACGGTGCGCGATACCGACTTCACGCCGACCCACATCGGGCTGTTCTACTTCGCCATCCCCTTAGGGGCTGTGGGTGCCATCTTGGGCTTCGCGCTGCTGCATACTCGCGTGCCCTATTTCACCAAGCGGGTGTCGCTGCCGATGGCTTTGATTGCCGCGGCGCCGGTATTGATCATGCCGAATCTTGGCCTGAACGAGTGGGGTCACACCTTCTTCTACGCCGAGGAACTGTTCGCCGCTCCGATTCACTGGGGTTTCGTGGTGCTGGGCTGGGGCCTGTTCGCCATCGGTGGGTTGATCATCCAGATCCTTCAGCGCATTCGCGAGTTGACCACGCTGGAGCCGAACACAGGCAAGCTTGCCTGAGCAGGAATTTAAACTAGGTCTTAAGAGCGCCGGCGAAAGCCGGCGCTTTTCCTTGTTTGTGCTCGATACTGCGTTATTCGAGTCTCCCTGAGCCACGGAGCACCGTTCGTGCGCTCGAAACCAGGCGATCCCCGGCGCTGGGCTAGGCCGGGCAGCCTCGTGATGATAGTCTGCAGCGCTTGATTACCGTGACTCCGCTTACATGGTGCGCCTGAATTCCGAGCAGTCCGACGCCGTCAGCCATCTCGACGGCCCTCTTCTGGTGCTGGCTGGCGCCGGGAGCGGCAAGACGGGTGTCATCACGCGCAAGATCGCCCGCCTGTTAGGCCAACCGGCGCGAGCAAACAGTGAGGTCATGGCAGTCACTTTTACCAACAAGGCCGCCAGGGAGATGCGTGATCGGGTACACGCCCTCGTGGGCGGCCGGACGGTTCGTCCGCCTTGGATCAGCACCTTCCACAGCCTGGGCCTGCGTCTGTTGCAGCAGGAAAGCCGCACGGTGGGTCTCAAACCCGGATTTTCCATCTTCGATACCGGCGATGGGCGCACGTTGCTCCGCGAGTTGACGCGGCAGGAAACCGGGGTCGGCGATGTCGAGGTGCAGCACCTGCAGCAGCGCATCTCTGCACTCAAGAGTGAGCTGATCTCGCCGGCGGCGGCCCTGTCAGCTGCCGACGATGAAGATGCTCTGCGTGCAGCCCGACTTTATGCGGATTACGAGCGCCACCTGCGCGCTTACAACGCGGTCGACTTCGATGATCTCATTGCGCTGCCGGTTCGTCTTCTGGGGGAGGATGCCGTTCTGCGCGAGCGCTGGCAGAACCGTGTTCAGCACCTCTTGGTGGACGAGTATCAGGATACCAATGCCGCGCAGTACCAGATGCTCAAGTGGTTGGTCGGACCCATGGCCCATTTCACGGTGGTGGGAGATGACGATCAGTCGATCTATGCCTGGCGGGGCGCGCGGCCTGAAAACCTGCAACGTTTGCAGGAGGATTTTCCGCGGCTCCGGGTGATCAAGCTGGAGCAGAACTATCGGTCCACTGGCTACATCCTCAAGGCCGCGAATACCCTCATCGCCCAGAATGAACATCTGTTCGAGAAGCGCCTGTGGAGTCGACTCGGCGATGGCGAACGCCTGCGCATCCTGGCCTGCGAGGACGCCGACGATGAGGTGCGCCGCGTCGTCGGCGAATTGCTCCAGCACCGGCTGCGCAACCGCACGCGCTACGGCGACTACGCCATTCTGTACCGCAGCAATCATCAGGCCCGACCCTTCGAGCGCGCTTTGCGGGAGCATCAGGTGCCGTATCGCATCACCGGCGGATCGTCGTTCTTCGAAGCAGCGGAAGTCCGAGACTTACTGGCCTATCTGCGTCTGCTGAAAAACCCGGACGATGACGCCGCCTTCCTGCGCATCGTCAATGTGCCGCGCCGCGAGATCGGAGCCGGCACCCTGGAGAAGCTCGCGGGCTATGCGCAGAGCCGCCGGGTGAGCCTGTTGACGGCAGCCGGCGAATTCGGACTCCTGCAGCGTTTGCCGGAAAGGGCGGCGGAGCGCCTGCGGACCTTCGCCGAATGGATGACGCGCATGCAGCGCGTGGCCCACGAGGAAGACGCGCCGACCTGCCTCAAGCGCCTGCTCGAAGGCATCGACTATCTCAGCTGGCTGGCAGAAAGTGAAAAGAATTCCCGCGCGGTGGAAAAGCGCCAGAAGAATGTGCGCGAACTGGTGGATTGGTTCGCGCGCCTGCAGACGCGCTGGGAAGAAGAAGCGACATTGGAGAGGCTGCTGGCGCACATCAGTCTGGTCGGAATGCTCGACCGGCAGGATGAAGCCGACGCCGACGAGGTGCAACTGCTGACCCTTCACAGCGCCAAAGGGCTGGAATTCGATCACGTGTACCTGGTTGGCATGGAAGAAGAACTGCTGCCCCATCGCAACAGCCTGGATGCCGGCACACTGGAGGAGGAGCGGCGATTGGCGTATGTCGGCATCACCCGTGCTCGCCGGACTTTGGCGCTGACCTATGCGGCGCGGCGGCGGATTGGGGGTGAGGATACGGATCGGGAACCCAGCCGGTTTCTGTCGGAGCTGCCATCAGAAGTTCTCGATTGGGAGCGGCCCTCTGCGGATGGCGATCCGGCAGCACGCCAGGCGCGAGGGCGAGCGCATCTCGAGGCCTTGCGCGAAATGCTGGCGCGGGAAGCCTGACGAGCCGGAAGAAGCGTGTTGTCGGTGGTCAGTGGCGACGCGACGACAACGAGGTCGCCCGCACAGCGCACTCGGCAAGCTCACGCCATCGGCGTTCGCAGCACGCCTTCGCGAAAACGGTTCCGTTCAGATCCACCCGAGCGATAAGCTCCCAACCCCGGACTCTACGATCTGGCCCGTGGCCCTAAGGATAGGGGCGGGTCACTTTCTCTCCCAAGTCGGTAGCCGGATGAATCAAGCGGAGCAGCGGGCCGGCCAGCAGGCCGGTCAGGGCGAGGAGAATGATGGCGGGAAACTGAAAACGCCAAGCGATCCATCGGGCGATCACTGATACCATCATGTTAACCAGTGCAAGAAGCGCCATCGCTCGACGCTGGCGATATGAACGCTGCGGCGCAGGATGTGTCGAAACGGCCGATCAACTGGCAAACTCGGTGTCCCAATAGGCCTGTTCCGCTTCGGTGCTGGGGACGTAATCCTCCGGCAGCGGGAAGTCAGCCAGGTCGCTCGCAATGGCCGCTTCCAGAAAGTCGTTCACCCACCGAAATACGTCCTGCCGGCTGATGGCGCGGCGCAAACGCCGCATCCGCGCGCGCCGCTCGGAATGTTCCATGATGCATGCCTGGCGGATGGCATTCGCAGTCCCTTCGAGGTCATAGGGATTGACCAACAGCGCGCCCTGTTGCAGCTGTCCCGCAGCACCGGCGAATTCGGACAGGATGAGCACGCCGTCATCGTCGACCGAGCAGGCGCAGAATTCCTTGGCGACGAGATTCATCCCATCCTTGAGCGGTGTGACCAGCGCGATGCGCGCGGCACGATAGTAGGCGATGAGGTCCAGGCGGTCGACCGCGCGATAGACGTAGTGGATCGGCACCCAACCGCCGGGACGCGTAAATTCGCCGTTGATTTCGCTGACCAGTTGTTCAATGCGTGTCTTGAGTTCCCGGTACTGCGGGATGTCATCCCGGCTGGGGACCACTACCTGAATCAGGGTCACGCGTTCCTGCAGTTCAGGATGATTGCGCAGTGCGCGGCGAAACGCTTCCAGTCGCAGAGGAATCCCCTTGGTGTAGTCGAGGCGGTCGACGCCCAGGATGAGCTCCCGCCCCGGCAACTCGGCGCGCAGTCTTTCGGCCGCGGCGATCACGTCAGCCGAGTACGCCTGCCGCGAAAAGGCCGCGGCGTCGATGCCGATGGGAAAACTGCCCAGCCGGACTTCGCGGCCGTCGGTCAAGCGCAACCGGCGATTGCGGTTGCCGAATCGCACCTCGGGCACGAGCGTCCTTGCGCATTGAACAAAGTTTCGGCGGTCGCGGGGGGTCTGAAAACCGATCAAATCATATTCGAGCAGCGCGCGAAGGAGGGTGTATCGCCACGGCAGCTTCAAATAGATGTCGAGCGGTGGGAAGGGAATATGGAGGAAAAAGGCAATCGGGGCGCTCACGCCGATGCGCCGCAGATCCGCTCCTACCAGAAGTAGTTGGTAGTCGTGTACCCAGATGAAGTCACCGTCCTGCAGCTGCGCCTGAACGGTCTGAGCATATTTCTGGTTGACTGCGGCATAGCTGTGCCAGTACGTCGGGTCGAAATGGCAGAGGGACTGCAAGTCATGAAACAGCGGCCAGATCACTTCATTGGAAAAACCATGGTAAAAGCCGGACTGATCCTCGGCGCTCAGCGACACGGGGGCGAGGCGGTAGCCCGCCTTGTGTGCCGCTCGCGTTAGGGCTGCCTCCACATCTTCGCCATGGTCGGTGATGCCGGGCCAGCCGACCCAGACGCCGCCGCGATCCCTCAGTACCGGCAACAGCGCCGTCACCAGGCCGCCGCTTCCGGGCCGACTGGTAAGGGCGCCGTTCCCGGTACGATGCAGGACCATGGGCAGTCGATTGGATACGACGAGCAGCCGGCGGCTTTGCTTGGGATGCATCAGGGCAACTCCGGTGATAAGCGAAAAATTCGGCCCCGGACGCACGGCACTCGCCCATGACGGCAGGCCAACTTGCGGCATCTCCTAAGGAGTACAGCCGATGAGGCGCGCTTGCGCGCGCGTCCGCAACTCGAGCCAGCGGCTGAGGAACTGTAGCAGTTCGTCGGGGGGGCGGAGCCAAGACCGTGCGGCCGTTGGGCGACATTGCGCGCGCACGAGGATGGAATAGCCTTGATCGCCTAACGCCAGGAAAGCGTCTTCGTCAGTGGTGTCATCCCCGAGAAAGGCGATCAGGCCTGGATCACCACGCGATTTGCCGGTTTCAACCAGAATTTGGCGTACCGCAACACCTTTGTCCGCGCCCCGTACGCGCAGCTCCAGGCCGCCGTCGAATTCATGCCAGAATAAATCTTCACGGCCGTTGAGGCGGTCCAGCCGGGGCACGAGCGCTGCCCGCGCCCGGGCACGGTCGCTTTCTGGCAGGGCACGCCAGTGAAAGGCAACAGAAGTCGGTTTGCGCTCCAACAGCCCGCCCAGCGGCTTGATCACATCACCCCAAAGCTCCGCTTCATCCAGCGCGCGCGCCGCCCTTTCCGCGATGGGAATGATTTCACGCTGGCCGTTTGGATGCTGGCGTTCGCGGCCGTGGCTGCCCCACCATTCGATGGCGGGTTGCAGTTTCAGCAGGGCCTGCAGGTCATCCAGTGCGCGTCCTGAAACGATAACCAGACGGTCCCCTCCCAGCGCGCCGATGTCGTTGAGCAGGGGCTCGATGCCCGGGTAGGGGCAGGCCTTGGACGGATTTTCATGGAACGGGGCCAGTGTTCCGTCGTAATCCAGCATCAGCACGGCATGGGCGGTCGCGCCGGCGCTATGCCAGAGCGATTCGGGGGGCGCGCCAAGTGTGGGCATTTATGTCTTGTCCTTCTGTCCTGCCGGCGGTGGCTGGCGCGCCGGAGTGGCCGCTGCGCCATCGCTGATCGATATGGCCGGACGCAATGGGGTCGGGCGGCGAACTTCGATCAGAGGAAGACCGTCGGCGCGGCTCATCAGTTCCCGACGGTCCGATGCACAAACGGAGGCTTCAGGAAAGCGCGCGAAAGACAAGGTCGATAAGGGGGAAGGCCTGGGCGTCCAGCTCGTAGGCGTGAGGGCTCCGCAGGTAATCGAAATAGATGCCGATCATCGCTGTATGGATGGTGATGGCGGCAAGACGCGGACAGACTTCCGCTGGCAAACGGCCCCTCGTCTGTTCGCGCCGCAACAGATCTTCCATCCTGGCGAGCCACCGGTCCCGGATCGCTATCAGCCTTTCGTTGCTTTCCTGCAGACCATCCACGAACTCGCAGCGGTGGAAGAGTATGGTGTAAACGCGCTGTCGACGTGCATTGGACGCAAGGCAGCGCAATGACTGAACGCAAAATGTCCGCAGGGCCTCGATGGCGTTGCCTTCCTCCAGTCCCACCACCTGATCGAACAGATCCTGCATCGGAAGATGGACCCGGCCGTACATTGCGTCGAATAGATCGGCTTTGTTCCGGAAGTGCCAGTACACTGCGCCGCGCGTAACCCCCGCAGCCTGAGCGATTTCCTCCAGACTGGCGCGGGCGACCCCACGCTCCAGAAAGACCGATTCAGCGGCGTCGAGTATCTGCTCCCGCGTCTGTTCAGCCTCGGCCTTGGTCCGGCGCGCCATCCGCACAGTCTCCCTTCTCATCAATGGTGAATACGTGCAGTATAATTTTAATAGCAAACAAACGCGAATGTATGTATCCTGGCGCAAAGTCGCATACGCCATCCGATACCTGTCGGTGCCCTCGTCGGTCGTTAGACCCATTCGTCTCATGCCAGCGGAGAACAACATCCCATGATGCGCGCCATCGTCCCTGTCCGTCCGTGGGCCTTCCCGGCCCTGATGGTGATGTTTCTGCTGTCGGCGCTGAGCGCCTGCGGCAAGCAGGAGCAGGATGCCAAGGCTCAGGGCGCGGCGCCGCCGATTCCGGAAGTCGGCGTCATCGCCGTGCAGCCGCGCGATGTGGCCATCGAGAACGAGTACGCGGGCCGCACGGCGGGTTATCGTGAAGTCGAGGTGCGCGCGCGGGTGACGGGTATCCTGCAGAAGCGCACCTATGTGGAAGGTCAGCGGGTGAAGGCCGGCGATGTGTTGTTTCAGATCGATCCGGCCCCTTTCGCAGTCGTCTTGGCGCGAGCCCAGGCGAGATTGCAGGATGCGGAGGCCCAGTTGCGCCAGGCCGAGCGCGACTGGACGCGGGTGGCGGCGCTGTATGAGGAAAACGCCATCAGTGCCCGCGAGCGCGACACTTCCCAATCCAATCTGGATCTGGCACGGGCCAATTTGGCCGCAGCCAAGACCGACGTCGATGCCGCGCGCATTGATCTGGGCTATACCCGCGTGGAGGCTCCCGTCAGCGGCGTGACCAGTCTGGAAGTGCGCTCCGAGGGCAGTCTGGTCGGGCCGGGCGCAGCAGATAGCCTGCTCACGCGCATCACCCAGCTCGACCCCTTGTACGTCAATTTTTCCTATCCCGACGCGGACGCTTTGCGCCAACGCGCGCTGTTGGCCAGCGGCAAGCTGTCCATGGCCGACGAGGAGCGGCTGGCCGCCGAGCTGCGCTTCGGTGACGGTTCGGTCTATGGCCATGAGGGCTATATCAGCTTCACCGACAGCACCATTGATCCTGCCACCGGCACGGTGCGTGCCCGGGCGGTTTTCCCCAATCCCGAGGCGAGCCTGCTGCCGGGACAGTTCGTGCGCATCGTGCCCAAGGGGCTGGTGCGCAAGGACGTGATCGTGATTCCTCAGGCGGCTGTGATGCAGGGGCCGCAAGGGACATTCGTCTATCTCGTCGGCGAGGATGACAAGGCGAAAGTGCAGCCAGTGACCACCGGCGCCGCGATCGGCGCGGACTGGCTGATCGAAGAAGGACTGAAACCCGGTGATCGCGTGATCGTCGAGGGGGTGATCAAGGTTCGCCCCGGCGCTCCCGTCAGGCCGGCTCCGCCCAAGACAGTCCGTGAAAATGGCCAGTCGGAAAACGGCCACCCGCGGTCGGAGCGCTCCGCTGGCGCACGGAGGGTCGTCGCATGATTTCGGCCTTTTTCATCCGGCGGCCGGTATTTGCGTCGGTGCTTTCGATTGTCATCGTTCTTGCCGGCCTGGTTGCCATGCGCGCGCTGCCGGTTGCGCAGTATCCGGACATCGTTCCACCGGAGGTATCGGTCAGCACCAGCTATCCCGGCGCGAGCGCCGAAGTCATTGCCGAGACGGTCGCGGCGCCGATCGAACAGGAAATCAACGGCGTCGAGAACATGATCTACATGCGCTCGGTGGCCTCTGCCAGCGGGCAGCTGCGCATCACGGTGAGCTTTGCCATCGGGACCGATCCTGACCAGGCCACCATCGACGTCAACAACCGGGTGAAGGCGGCCGAGGCGCGTCTGCCCGAGGAGGTGCGGCGCCAAGGCGTGCGCGTGCAGAAGCGCTCCAGCAGCATTCTGGCCTTGGTCGTCATGAACTCGCCGACGGAACAGTACGATTCGGTGTTCATCAGCAACTACGCCCTGCTCAACGTCATCGACGAGATCAAGCGCATCCCCGGCGTCGGCGATGCGTCCCTGTTCGGCCAGAAAGATTATTCGATGCGCATCTGGCTGCGTCCGGACAAGCTGGCGCAATTCAATCTGACCGCCAGCGATGTCGCGAAGGCGATACAGGAACAGAACGCCCAGTTCGCCGCCGGCCAATTCGGCCAGGAGCCGATGAGCGGTGAGAACGCCTACACTTACACGGTCAATACCCAAGGGCGTCTGGCGGACCCGGCCGAATTCGGGCGCATCATCCTGCGTTCGGATCCTTCCGGCGCGACCCTGCGCCTGAGCGACGTCGCCCGGGTGGAATTGGGAGCGCAGGATTACAACTTCGAGGCGACCTTCCGCGGCAAGCCGGCCGTTCCCATCGGGCTGTATCTGCAACCCGGCGCCAATGCGCTGGAAACCGTCGATGCCATCCGGGCCAAGATGGCCGAAATCTCGCAGCGCTTCCCCGACGGACTGGCCTACGAGATTCCTTTCGACACCACCAAGTTCGTGCGGGTCTCCATCCAGGAAGTGATCCATACATTCATCGAGGCCATCGTGCTGGTGGTGCTGGTGGTCTTCGTCTTTCTGCAGAATGCGCGTGCGACATTGATCCCGTTGCTGGCGGTGCCGGTATCCATCATCGGGACCTTCGCCGGCATGCTGCTGCTCGGCTTCTCGATCAATCTGCTGACGCTCTTCGGGCTGGTTCTGGCGATCGGGATTGTGGTGGACGACGCCATCATCGTGATCGAAAACGTCGAGCGCCTGATGAGCACCGAGGGATTGAGCCCACGCGAAGCCTCCTTCAAGGCGATGGAAGAGGTCACCGGCCCGGTGATCGCCATCGTGCTCGTGTTGTCGGCGGTATTCATCCCCGTGGCGTTCCTGGGTGGTCTCTCGGGGCAGATGTATCAACAGTTCGCCATCACCATCGTGGTCTCGGTGATCATTTCGGGCATCGTGGCGCTGACCCTGACGCCGGCCTTGTGCGCCTTGCTACTCAAGCCGGTCCACGGCGAGCCCGCCTTGCCGTTCCGTATCTTCAACCGCTTTTTCGAACGGTTGACGAATGGCTATGTCTCTGCGTCGGGATTCCTGATGCGCCGTGCGCTGCTGGGACTGGTGCTTTTCGGCGGCCTGATCGGCATTACCGTCCTGCTGTTCAATCGGGTGCCGGGGGGGCTCGTACCGCCGGAGGACCAAGGTTACGTGCTGATGGCCTATCAGCTGCCGCCGGCCGCATCGCTCGATCGTACCAAAGCCGTTACTGATGAGGTGACGCGCCGCCTGCTCGAGCAACCGACGGTCTCGGGGGTCAATACTTTTGCAGGTTTCGATATTCTCGCTCAATCCCAGAAGACGAGCTCCGGGATTTCCTTTGTCCAGTTGAAGGACTGGTCGGAGCGGACCGCACCCGAGGCCGACGCGCGGAAGCTGGTCGGGCCTTTCTCGGGTCTGGCCGGTGATTTGCGCGACGGGGTTTCCTTTGGTTTCAACCCGCCGCCCATCACGGGCATCAGCACCACCGGGGGGTTCGAAGCCTATCTGCAGGATCGCAGCGGCGCCGGCAGCACGGCGCTGATGGAAGCGGCAAACCGGCTGCTCGAGGCGGCGCGCAAGCGCCCGGAACTGACCGGGCTGCGGACGACCTTTTCGACGGCGACTCCGCAGTATTACGCCGAACTCGACCGCGAGAAGGCGCGGGCCCTCAATGTTCCGATCAATCAGGTGTTCACCATCATGCAGAGCACCTTTGGCAGTCTTTATGTCAATGATTTCACGCTGTTCGGGCGCAGTTATCGGGTAAATCTGCAGTCGGAAGCGGACTTCCGACGCTCCCCCGAGGATCTCCGCCACGTCTTCGTGCGCTCAAACGACGGCAATCTCGTGCCGCTGGACGCACTGCTCAAGGTCAGGCGCACCATGGGACCGGACCTGGTCGAGCGGTTCAACGTGTTTCCCGCGGCCAAGATCCTGGGAGAGCCGGCGCCCGGCTACAGCTCCGGCCAGGCAATCGCGGCCATGCAGGCGGTGAGCCGGGAAGTGCTCGACAACAACTATTCACTGGGCTGGATCGGGTCCGCGTATCAGGAACTCGCGACGGCCGGAACAGGAACGCTCGCCTTCGTGTTCGGCATCGTGATGGTCTTCCTGATTCTGGCGGCGCAGTACGAGCGCTGGAGTCTGCCCTTTGCAGTGGTCACCGCCGTGCCTTTCGCCGTCTTCGGGGCCATCGCGGCGACCTGGTTGCGGGGTCTGGAAAACGACCTCTATTTCCAGATCGGTCTGCTGACGCTGATCGGTCTGGCCGCCAAGAACGCGATCCTGATCGTGGAATTCGCCATGATCCATCGCCGCGAAGGGAGTTCGATCGTCGATGCCGCACTGCAGGGCGCGCGCCTGCGCTTTCGTCCCATCGTGATGACCTCGCTGGCCTTCATGCTGGGCGTATTGCCGCTTGCCATCAGCACCGGAGCCGGGTCGGCGAGCCGCCATGCCATCGGTACCGGTGTGATCGGCGGCATGCTGGCAGCCACTTTCCTCGCGACCATCTTCGTGCCCATGTTCTTCGTCCTGATCGGCCGGTTGACCGATCGCAAGCCTGCCGCCGGGGCTGCCGGGGCCGCCGATCGGGAGCATGCCTCTCATGGTTAAGCAGTTCGTCGCTGTCCTCTTGGTCATGGGCCTGTCGGGCTGCGTACTGGGACCGGATCACGTTCGACCCGCGACGGATGTCCCGGACGGCTGGGGGGCGACGAAGGTCGCTGCGTCGCCGGCCGCGCGGATCGATCCGACGTGGTGGCGCGCGTTCGGTGATCCGGTCCTGACGCGTCTGATCGAGGAAGCGCTCGCTCGCAACGCCGATGTTTCGCTGGCGGCAGCAAGGGTCGCCGAAGCGCGCGCCGTGCTCAATCTGCGAGAAGCCGAACGTTATCCCTTGCTCAGCGCTCAGGCCAGCGGTGCACGCCAGCGCAGCAGCGCAGACACCGCTGTTCCGGGTGGAGGGCAGATCGTCGGCGACTACAGCGTCGCGGCGGTGCTCAGCTACGAGATCGATCTGTGGGGACGTCTGGCCCGTGCGAACGAGGCCGCGCGGGCCCAGCTCGTGGCCGGGGAGGCCACGCAGGCTGCGGTGCGGCTCGCGGTCGCCGCGGATGTGGCGACGGGTTATTTCAATCTGCGTGCGCTGGACCAGCAGATCGACATTGCCCAGCAGACGGTGCAGACCCGCCGGGACAGCTATCGGCTCCAGGAATCGCGCTACCGCAACGGCGCGATTTCGCAGCTGGCTTTCCGGCAGGCCGAATCCGAACTGGCTGCGGCAGAGGCCGAGCTTCCGTCGCTGCGTCAGCAAAGAGCCCTTCAGGTCAACGCCCTGAGCGTTCTGATGGGCGGGACGCCGCGCGAGATCGTGCAGCCGGTCGCGATGTCAGGCCGTTCGATCGAGGATTTCCCGGCACTGCCGGATGTGCCGATGGGGCTTCCGTCCAACCTTCTGGAGCGGCGACCGGACATTCGCGCGGCCGAGCAGCAATTGCGTGCGGCCAATGCCGAAATCGGCATCGCGCGTGCGGCCTACTTTCCAACCCTGTCGCTGACCGGTCTGCTCGGTACCCGGAGCGAGGAATTGAGCGGGCTGTTCAACGGTCCCGCGAAGACCTGGCAGTTTGCTGGCGATCTGGCTGCACCCATGGTCGATTTCGGGCGGACGCGGGCCAATGTGCGCGCAGCGGAGGCGCGGCGCGACCAGGCACTCGTGAATTATCAGCAAACCGTTCGTGTCGCCTTCCGGGATGTGCTGGACGCTCTCGAAAGCCGAGCGGCGGCGACCGACCGGATCGCCGCGCAGGACCGACAGATCGTTGCGCTGCGTGAGGCGGCGCGATTGGCCCAGCGGCGCTTCGATGAAGGCTATTCGGACTACCTCGAGGTGTTGGACGCACAGCGCAGTCTGTTTGCCGTCGAGTTGGCGCGCATCAATACCCAGCAGTCACGATTGCGGGCCCTGGTGGATCTGTACAAGGCGCTGGGGGGCGGCTGGCAGCTTCCCGCCGGGGATGGGCCGGCCGGATGAGGTTTTTGCGCGCTTCCCGTAGGCGCGCGCGCGCCTCGGCGGTATGCTACGCCCTTGAGCTGGCCGTCCGGCCGCGGAGCGCGGGATGCCTGAAAAATTACCGGAAGCGCTGGTCGACCGTTTCGGTCGACGGGTCGACTATGTTCGCCTCTCGGTGACCGACCGCTGTGACTTCCGCTGTGTGTATTGCATGCCCGAGGACGCACGTTTCGTCCCCCGGGCCGAAATCCTTACCCTTGAGGAACTGCTCTCCGTGGGAAAGGCCTTCGTGGCCTTGGGCGTGCGCCGGATCCGGATCACGGGTGGCGAGCCCTTGGTGCGGCGCGACTTGCCGTGGCTGCTCGAGCGGCTCGCACACCTGCCGGGGCTCGACGAATTGACGTTGACGACCAACGGATCCCGTCTTCGGGAACTGGCCGGTACGCTGGCAGCGGTAGGGGTTCGGCGACTCAACGTGAGTCTGGACAGCCTGCGGCCGGAGCGCTTTGCGGCCATCACCCGCGTCGGCAAGCTCGAGCGTGTTCTGGCAGGGCTCGAGGCGGCTCGTGCCGCAGGATTCGCCCATATCCGGCTCAATGCCGTCATCCTCAAGGGGCGCAATGAGGATGAGGTGCTCGATCTGGTGGACTTTGCCCGCGCACATGGGTTCGACATCGCCTTCATCGAGGAGATGCCGCTCGGCGAAATCCGCTCCCACGACCGAGCCGAGAGCTTCTACGCCAGCGACCGGATCCGTGCAGACATTGCACGGCGTTATCCTTTGGTCCGCGGGGCGTTCGGGACGGGAGGGCCGGCGCGCTACTATCACATGTCGGACAGCCCGACGCGCATCGGTTTCATCTCGCCGCACTCACACAACTTCTGCGAGCAGTGCAACCGGGTGCGGGTCACTGCGCAAGGCCGCTTATTGCTCTGTCTGGGGCAGGAGCATTCGGTCGATCTGCGCGCCGTCCTGAGAGGCCGGCCCGGCGATGACGCCGCCCTGCGCGAGGCGATCGTCAGGGCCATGGCCATCAAGCCACGCGGGCATGATTTCGACCTCGCCCGCGAGGTGCGGATCGTGCGCTTCATGAACCACACCGGCGGTTGAGCCGGACGCGCGTTCCTGTGGACGGCATCGCTCGGGCGCACATCACCGGGCTCGTCCTGGCCGGAGGGCACAGCCGACGTTGGGGCGGTGTGGACAAGGCATGGGTGCAATTGAACGGGCGTGCACTGGTGCGGCACGTGTGCGACCGATTGGCGGCTCAGAGCGCGCAGGTGTGGATCAGTGCCAACCGCGATCTCGAGCGTTATGCGACATTGGGTCGTCCTGTTCTCGCCGACGATTGGCCGGACGGCCGCGGCCCCTTGGCCGGTATGGCCACTGCCGCCCGCCGGCTGCAGACACCTTGGCTGCTCGTCGCCCCGGTGGACACGCCGGGCGTGCCGCTCGACCTGGCTGCGCAGCTTGCGGATGCGGCGCTGCGGGAGGACCGCCAGCTGGCGAGCGTCCATGACGGCGAGCGCCTGCAGCCTGCTTTCCTGCTGCTCCATCGCGACCTGAGTGATGCCTTGCTGAAGGCTGTTGCTGGCCCGATTCGGCGGCTGGGCGCCTGGGTGCAGGCGCAAGGTCCGGCGCTGGTCGACGCCCGTACCCACGGCTGGGTCAGTGCCCTGCGTGGGGCCAACGATGCGACCGAGTTCGCAGCGCTTGAGGCGGTCATGAAGAATCGGCAGGAGACAGGCGATGGGGGGTGATTGTCATCCGGATCTCAGTGTCGAAGCGGCGCAGGCGCGCCTGCTGGACACAGTCGCGCCGGTGGTCGGCGTCGAGCGCTTGGCACTCACCGAAGCACTGGGGCGGGTGCTCGCCGAACCGGTATGGGCGCCCATCGCCCTGCCTCGCGAGGATCACTCGGCCTTGGACGGCTATGCGATCGACAGTGTCGATGGCCAATCCAGGCGACGGCTGCGCATCGTCGGCCGAGCCCTGGCCGGTGAGCCGTGGCCGGGGACGGTGGTGCCTGGAACGTGCGTACGCATCATGACCGGGGCGATGCTTCCCGCCGGAGCCAATACGGTCGTCGCCCAGGAAAGCGTCCAGGCTGCTGAAGGATGGATCACTCTTGATACCCCCCTCACGGCGGGGGACAACGTGCGCCGGGTCGGTGAAGATGTGCCTGCCGGCGCGGAGGCGCTCGCTGCCGGCTGCCTGTTGGATGCCCGGCGCATCGCGTTGCTTGCGGCGCTTGGCCTGGGGGCGGTCGTGACTCACCGGACGGTGCGGGTGGGACTGTTGTCGACAGGCTCTGAATTGCGCGGACCGGGCACCGCGCTGGCGCGGGGAGAACAGTACGACAGCAATCGACCCATGCTGGCCGCGCTGCTGCAGCAACCCTGCGTAAGACTGCACGATCTCGGCACAGTGGTGGATGATCCCAATCTGCTCTCGGCACGCTTGGCGCAGATCGGTGATCTGGATCTGCTGGTGGCGACCGGCGGGGTATCGGTCGGCGAGGCCGACTGGGTGCGGCCGGTGCTGGCCGAGCGCGGGCAGCTGGATTTCTGGCGTGTCGCCGTCAAACCTGGCCGGCCGCTGGCTTTCGGTCGCCTGGGCGCATGCTGGTTCATGGGACTGCCCGGCAACCCGGTTTCGGCTTATGTGACCCACAGGCTTTTCGTCCAGCCGGTGCTGCAGCGACTGGCGGGATTGCGCCGCTGTTCGCCCGCCGTGTTGCGCGCGCCGTTGCTCGGGACGGTCCGCCATCGTCCGGGTCGGACCAGCTTCCTGCGCGGGCGATGGGAAGAGCAGCCGGACGGGGAGACGGGCGTCGTTCCGTTGCCGAAGCAGGGTTCGGCCATGCTGAGCAGCTTGACGCAGGCCGACTGCCTGATCGAATTGCCTGCCGAACAGGCCGAGTTCGCGGAGGGCACGCCGATCCGGGTCTGGCCGCTGTAGGCGGCGTCCACACGAGGCATTGGTGGGATCCTGCGCAGAGCCGTGGTCACGCGCCAGGGTTCGCGCGAGTGGGCTCGGTGATCCCGGCTGCATAAGTTCATAAACCTTTGGCACTCCTTTGGAGAGGGAGGAGTGTC
>DAOKZK010000008.1:0-64671 GCA_035325645.1 Candidatus Macondimonas sp.
ACGCCGTTGCCGCATCCTGGCAGCCGCAGGGCGATTTGTTCAGACATTCCTTAAGGTGCCGGCACGTTACGCTAGCGGTGTCGTGGCACGCTGGATGAGTTGGGCTCTTCATCCGTTTTTTCGATGCGGGCGTGTTCGATCTTGATGCAGCAGTCCATCACCGAATCGAGCCCCGCCGCGCGCGCCACGCGGTCGGCCTCGGTGTTGGCGATGCCGAGCTGCTGCCACAGGCAACGTGCGCCGATGGCCACGGCCTCCTGCGCGACGGGCAGGACGTCCTCCGTGCGCCGAAAGACGTTCACCAGATCGACGGCATGAGGGATGTCGGTCAGGCGGGTATAGCAGCGCTCGCCGAGCACCGACCCCAAGCCCGGATGGACCGGCACGATGCGATAGCCGTGCTGCTGCAGGTAGCGGGCGACCTGGTGGCTCGCCCTGTGCTCCTTGGCCGACAGGCCCACCACCGCGATGGTGCGGCACTCGGTGAGGATGCGGCGAAGGTCGGCGGTCATGTCCGTCATGCGGATATCCTTGGATTCGGCGGGTGAACGTTGCAGCCTGAGGACGATGCATTCACCACCGCGGCATTGCCTGGTCGGATTGTCATCATCGCCGTCGTCCAATCCCGCGTCGATGACTTCAAGGACCGCAATGGTGGAAGTCGGGAGCTGTTCGGGCAAGCATCTCGGATGGGTCGGGCTGGTCGAGCATCAGGGCTTGTCGAAACGCGCATGATCTTTCGGCGGTGAACGTTGCAGCGGAAATCCGTCCGTCGGTTCGACGATCGGTCACGGCGCTTGCGTCTCATGGCGTATCGCAGGATCAGTGGGCTGGCCGCAAGCGGGCATGTTCGGCGCCCCTCGAGTCCGCCCGGACGCCACCCGCCCAAACGGAGGGATGAATCATGACACTGCGCACCGTGCTGCTCGATCTGGGCGGCGTTTTCTACCAGGGCGATCACCTCATCCCCGGCGCGCAGGGCGCTCTGGCCCGGCTGCGCGCCAGTGGCCTGGCGCTGCGCTTCGTCACCAACACCACGCGCCAGAGCCGCGCCGAACTGCTGCGGGAACTGGCCGGGCGCGGCATCGCCATCGCCGACAACGAGCTGTTCACCCCGGCGGTGGCGGCTCACGATCTGCTGCGCGCGCGGGCGCTGCGGCCGCTGCTGCTGATCCACCCTGGCCTTGCGCCCGACTTCGCCGGCCTCGACATCGCCGCGCCCGCCGCCGTGGTGGTAGGCGATGCCGGCGATCACTTCCGCTACATCGACCTGAACCGGGCCTTTCGGTTGCTCCACGCCGGCGCGCCGCTCTTGGCGCTCGGCCGCAACCGCTACTTTCAGGACCAGGGCGGCCTGTCGCTGGACGCCGGGCCCTTCGTCGCCGCGCTCGAATACGCCGCCGGGGTGAAGGCCGAACTGCTCGGCAAACCGGCGCCGGCGCTGTTCGCCGCCGCGCTGGATTCCACCGCCTGTCCACCGGCCGCGGCCGCGATGATCGGCGACGACGTGGAAGCGGATGTGAATGGGGCCCTCGCCGCCGGCCTGCGTGGCATTCTGGTCAAGACCGGCAAGTACCGCCCCGGCGACGAGGCGCGGCTGGCGCCGGGCGGCGCGGTCGTGGACGACATCGCTGCGGCGGTGGATCTGCTGGGTATGGGCTGAAGCGGGTGCCGCCGCCGCAGGGGGGCAGGCAAAGCCGCAAGTACAGCTTTCCGGAGTGAGGTGCCACGCAGGGTGATGCGTTTGCTCACGACTTCGTCCACGAAGGAATGGCCACACCGGCGGATGCCTGGCGACCGGCGTCTGCGCCAGGCTGCTCCCGCAGGACGTGATCCCGACCTGTCGCGGTTGAAGCGGCTTTACCCAAGCCGATCCGTGTCCGCTCCGACAATGGAGCCAGGTCAATCGCGGCCGAAGTCATGCACTGGCGGTGCGAACGGCGGGCGGCCCGCCCGATATCGCGTCGGTCAGCCCGGTGGAAGAGCTTCGCGTAGAAGCCTCGACGGCGCGCTGCACGAGGAGCGATTCGATCGGGAATGGTCCCGGGGATGTCCCGAGGCCAAGGGGCCGATCGAGCGCGGAGGGCAATCCTGCGACGAGCCCTGCGGCGCCGGCCAAGCATGCTCCGGAACGGGTCGCAACCATCCGCTTCGGGCGCGCCGCCTCATCGCCGCCAGAATCCATAATCGGGTCAGCGCAACGACACCCGTGCCGGATCGCCCTTGACAGGACGCCGCCGGCCGGCCAGTTTTGGATTTCACGGTCATCATCCGCAGCCAGGGAGGGTCGAGGATGTCGTTGCCGGCCCATCACCCGATCACGGCGTGGAATGCTGAATGCGCCTGGACGGCCATTCGCGCCCTCAAGGCGCGCCTGACGTCCGCCGAAGGCCGAGCCGCGGCGTTCGACCTGAGCGTGAGCGCTGTGCAGCCGGTCGCGGCCAAGGCGGCGCTGCTGCCGGGCCGGGTGCGCGTACACACCGATGGGAGCTGGCGCAGTCCTGACGTGCTGCCCGAGGCGGTCGCCCAGCTTTTCGATCTGCACCTGCCGCTGGCCTGCTGCCCGCCGGGCCGGCGCTATGTCGTGGCCCATCTGGGCCAGAGTCTGGACGGCCGTATCGCGCCTGCAACGGGATGCTCGGCGGGACTGACGGGGCCCGAAAACTACGATCACATGCACCGGCTGCGCGCGCTGGTCGACGCCGTCGTCGTGGGTGCCGGCACGATGCGCGCCGATGATCCGCGCCTCACCGTGCGGCGGGTGCCGGGCGATCACCCCGCGCGGGTGGTGATCGACACCGAGGCTCGGCTCGGTGGCGATTTTCGTCTGTTGCACGACGGCGCGGCACCCGTGATCTACTGCCATGCCCATGACGTTGCGCCCAATCCCCGGCTGCCGCCGCAGGTGCTGCAACTGGCCATCCGCCGCGGGTCCGCGGGTCTCGATCTCGCCGATCTGCTGGACGCCTTGGCGGCACGGGGCTGGTCGCGCGTGCTCGTGGAGGGTGGCGGCGTGACGGTCTCGCGCTTTCTGGCGCAGGGCTGCCTCGACCGACTGCAGATTACCGTCGCGCCAGTGCTGCTCGGCGCCGGGCGGCTGGGCATCGACCTCGCGGGCGGACTGTGTGAAGGGCGCCGCCGGCCGCCGGTCAAGCGTTATCTGCAGGGCGCGGATGTACTCTTCGAATTGGACGTGTCATGTCGCTGAGTGCCCCGGTCGCATTGTGGGTGGTGGCGCCCGGCGAGGCGGCGTTGCGCCCGGCGACGCTGCTCGAGGTGCCGGACGCCGTGACCCTGCGGGCCCGCTTCAGCGGCATTAGCCGCGGCACGGAGAGCCTGGTATTCCAGGGCCGCGTGCCGCCGAGCGAATGGGCGCGCATGCGTTGCCCGTTTCAGGAAGGCGAGTTTCCCGGCCCCGTGAAATATGGCTACAGCCTCGTGGGACAGGTGGAGAGCGGGCCGGAACAGGGGCGCTGGGCCTTTGCACTGCACCCACATCAGGACGGGTGCCGGCTGCCACCCGAGGCGGTGCACTGGCTGCCCGAAGGGCTGCCGCCGCGCCGGGCGGTGCTTGCGGCGAACATGGAAACGGCCGTCAATGCCCTATGGGACGCCGGGGTGCGCGTCGGCGACCGCGTGACGGTGGTGGGCGCCGGCGTCGTGGGCCTCCTGGTCGCCTACCTCGGCGCGCGCATCGCGGGCACGCGCGTGAGTCTGGTGGACACCAACCCCGCGCGCGAGGCGCTGGCGCGGCATCTGGGCCTGACCTGGGCCGGCGGCGGCGCCGAGCCGTCGCGCGAGGCAGACGTGGTTTTCCATGCCAGTGGCGCGCCGGAGGGGCTGGCGTCCGCGCTCGACTGCGCCGGCTTCGAGGCGCGCGTGGTGGAGCTGAGCTGGTACGGCGACCGGCCGGTGACGCTGCCCCTGGGCGAGGCCTTCCACGCGCGGCGGCTGGCGATCCGCGCCTCGCAGGTCGGTCATGTCGCAGGCTCCCGTCGCGCGCGCTGGAGTCCCGGGCGACGGCTGGCGCTGGCGCTGGAGCTCTTGCGCGATCCGGCGCTCGATCAACTGCTCGAGCCGGACTGGTCCTTTGCCGATGCGCCGCGCGCCTTGGCTCGGGTCTGCGGCGAGCCCGGCGCGCTGTGCCAGGTGCTTCGCTACGATTGACGATTTTACATCGCTGCCGCACGGGACGGCTTTGGAGCTTGCGCCATGTATGGCATGACCTTGACCCATCACTTCATGATCGCCCATCGCATGCGTGGCGAGCGTTTCGGCCCGGCCCAGCGGCTGCACGGGGCGACCTTCGAAGTGGAACTGACCCTTTTTGCCGAACGGCTCGATGCCGACGGCGTGGTGGCGGACATGGGGCAGGTCGCGGCGCTGCTCGCCAACATTCTGGCGCCGCTGGATTACCGCGATCTCGACGAACTGCCCCGCTTTGCCGGGCGCAACACGACGACCGAGGTGCTGGCGGCGGCGATCCATGCCGATGTCTGCGCCGCGCTGCGCGCCGGCGTGCTGGGGGCGGACGAGGCCGCGCGCATCGGTCAGGTGCGGGTCGTGCTGCGGGAAAATCCCCGGGCGTGGGCCAGCTTCGAGGGGCCCTGCGCGCCATGAACTGGCACTGGGCCGTGCCGGGACCGCTGGAGCAGATGACCGGCGGCTACCACTACGACGCCAAGGTCGTGGCCGGGCTGCGCGCGCGCGGCGTGCCGATCACCGTGCATGCACTGGCCGGGCGCCATCCGGATCCCGACGCGCTGGCGCGGGCCGCTGCGGCGCGAGCCTGGCGCCGCAGCGCCGGCTCGGCCGAGGGCCTGATCGTCGACGGCCTGGCCCTGCCGGCGTTTGCGCCCCTGCTTGCGGCCGGGGGGCGGCGCGGGCCGGTCATCGCCCTGATGCATCATCCGCTGGCGCTGGAGACCGGCTTGGCATCGGGGCAGGCGCGGCGTCTGGACACCGCCGAACGCGCCGCGCTCGCTCGGGTGGATGCGGTCGTGGTGACCAGCCCAGCCACCCGTACCCTCATGCTCGAGCGGGGTGTGGCGCCGGCTCGCATCCACGTCGCCTGTCCCGGTACCGAGCGTCCGGAGCGCCGTCTGCCGCGGCCACCGCGGCGCGGCCCGCTGAATCTTTTGTGTGTCGCCACGCTCACCCCGCGCAAGGGTCATCTGCGCCTGCTCGGGGCCCTGCGCGGCGCACGGCAGGGCACGTGGCGGCTCGCCTGTGTGGGCGCGGCGCGCGACGGCCGAACCGCGCGGCGCATCCAGGCGCGCCGCGACCGGTCCGGTTGGCGCCGTCGGGTGCGATTGACCGGCGAGGTGACGCCCGCAGCACTGTCCCGTCACTACCGGCAGGCGGACCTGTTCGTCTTTGCCTCGCACCTCGAGGGCTACGGCATGGCTTTGGCCGAGGCGCTGGCGTACGGCGTGCCGGTGGTGACGACCCGCGGCGGCGCCATAGCCCGCACCGTTCCGGCCACCGCAGGACTGCGCGTGCCGGGCCATTTGCCTTGCTTGCGGCGGGCGCTCGTGTACGCCATAGGGCACAACACCGCCCGCCGCCGTTGGGCGGCTCAGGCGCGTCGGCACCGGCGGCGCTTGCCGCAATGGGACGAGACGACAGCGGTGTTTCAGCGGCTGATGATCAAGACGACGGAGGGGGTCGCGCATGGCTGAGGCCATGGCCGCAGGCGCGGGGTTCGATGCCGACTGGCTGCGCTGGCGCGAGCCCGCCGATGCCGATGCGCGTGACCCGACCTTGCTCGGCGACTGGCTCGCCGGGGTGCCGGACGGCGGCCGGGTCGTCGAGCTGGGCGCGGGGACGGGCGCCTTGCTGCGCGCCTGCCTGCCACACCTGCGGGGCGCGGTGCGGTGGTGCGCGCTGGAGGTCGATGCCGGCCTGATTGCGCGCGCCGAGGGACGGTTGCATCAATGGGCTGGCACACGGCCCGGCTGGGTCGTGGCGGGCGGCGTTTCCACCACGCTGCGGGGGCCGGCGGGATGCTGCGTACTCGATTGGCGATGCACCGATCTGGCCGCGGCCGTGCCAGACCTCGACGGGACCGATGCCGTCGCCGCTAGCGCCTGGGGGGATCTGGTGTCCTGGCGCTGGGCGGCGCGCTTCGCGGCGCAGGCGGCGATGAGCGGCATACGCTCGGTCTATCTGGCGCTGAACGTGGTGGATGGCGTGGCGTTTGCGCCCGCCGACCCGCTCGATGGCGCGCTCGACCGGGCGTTCGCCGCCCACATGCGGCGCGACAAGGGCTTCGGACCGGCGCTCGGCGGGGCCGCTACGCCGGGCTGGTCGCTGGCACTCCGCTTGGCGGGTTATCGGGTGCGCGGCGCGTCCAGCCGCTGGGCGCTGGGACCGGCCCATCCGCTGCTGACCGTGGCCTGGCTGGAAGGCTATGTGCGGGCGGCCTGCGAGCAGGCGCCGCGCCTGCAGGAGTCCGCCGGGCCTTGGCTGCGCGAGCGGCTCGCGCAATTGGCGCGCGGCACGCTGCGCGTCGCGGTGCGCCATACGGATCTGCTGGCATGGCGGGATTGACGCGAGCTGCACAGGTCGCGCTGCGCCGCGAGGTGCTCGCGAGCCTCGCGGGCGCGTTCGCCTTGGGCCTGCTCATCGCGGCCTTCTGGGACGATGCCGCGGCGGGCGCCGGCCGTTTCGGGCTGCTCATGGCGCTGGCCGCGCTCTGGATCTGGCGGCGCTTGCCCGAGCATGCGCCGCACGACCGCTGGGGCTGGGCCAATCACGTCACCGCGGCGCGCGGCTGGCTGTTGCTGCTGTGGCTGGCGTGGGGCTGGAATGCCCCAGCCGCGGGTTGGGGATCGGTCGTGCTGGGGACGGTGTTTTTGCTGGCCGATGGGCTGGACGGCGCGCTGGCACGGCGTCAACGCACGGCATCGCCGTTCGGCGCGCGTTTCGATCTGGAAGTCGACGCCCTGTTCGTGGGGGTGGCCAGCCTGCTCCTGCTGCGCGCCGGCAGCGTCGGCGCATGGATCTTGCTGGGCGCGCTGCTGCGCTATGGCTATCTCGCCGCCGGATACCGTTGGCCTGCGCTGCGCACTCCCCTGCCGCCCAGCCGGCGCCGCGCGATCTGCGGCGTGACGCATGCGGCGCTGCTCACCGCCGGCTTTGCACCCGTCCTGCCGGCCACGCTCGTGCAGGCGATGCTCCTGCTCGGTTTGCTGCTGGTGAGCGTTTCGTTTCTGATTGACGTGCGCACGCAGCTCGGGCGATCGCCCATGACCCTGTTTTCATAATTCGCGCGGCTGACGGGCGCTCGAGGGACGGGCCGCGGCGGCAATCAATCGGGAGGACTCCATGACGACCATCGCCTCATCCATCACGCTGCCCTGCGGCGTCACCCTGCCCAACCGGCTGGCCAAGGCGGCGCTCACCGAGGGTCTGTCCGACGGCCACAACCGCGCCACCGAAGCCCATCAGCGCCTCTATCGGGCGTGGTCCGAAGGCGGCGCGGGACTCGTCATCACGGGCAACGTGCAGGTGGACCGGCGCTATCTGGAACGTCCCGGCAACATCGCCATCGACAACAACGGCGGCGAGGAAGCGCTTGCAGCCCTGGCCCGCGCCGGGACGGTGGGCGGCAACCAGCTCTGGATGCAGCTCAGCCACGCGGGTCGCCAGACCATCCGCTACCTCAACGCCGAGCCGGTGGGCCCCTCGGCCGTGCCGGTCAAGCTGCCCGGCGGCGCCTTCGGCAAGCCGCGCGCCCTCACCGAGGCGGACATCGAGGACGTCATCGGGCGTTTCGTCCGTGCCGCCGCGGTGGCCCAGCAGACCGGCTTCACGGGCGTCCAGCTGCACGCCGCCCACGGCTATCTGCTCAGCGAATTTCTCTCGCCCAAGGCCAACCTCCGCACCGATCAATGGGGCGGCACGCTCGAGAATCGCGCCCGCCTGCTGCTGACCCTGGTGCGCGAGATCCGCACGCGCGTGGGTCCCGCCTTCCCGATCTGCGTCAAGCTCAACTCGGCCGACTTCCAGAAAGGCGGCTTCAGCGACGAGGATTCCCAGCAGGTGGCGCAATGGCTGCAGGCGGCGGGTGTCGATCTGCTCGAGATCTCGGGCGGCACCTACGAGCAACTGTCCTTTTTCGGCACCGGCGCGGAAGGCGACCGGGCGCCCGCCAAGGCGCGGAGCACGCTCGAGCGCGAGGCCTATTTCCTCGATTACGCCGAGCGGCTGCGCCGGGTATGCCGCATTCCGCTCATGGTGACGGGCGGGTTCCGTTCGTTGGTCGGCATGAACCGGGCGCTGGCCGAGGATGCGCTGGACGTGGTCGGGCTGGGCCGGCCGATGTGCGTGCAGACCGATTTGCCGAAACAACTGCTCGCGGGCCATTGCACCGAGGCGCCGCGCTACGAGGATCGCCTGCACATCGGACCCGGCATTCTGGGGCCGGCCAGCTCCATCAATCGCATCCGCAATTTCAACCACATGTATGCGCAGGGCTGGTACTGTGTGCAGCTGCTGCGCATCGGCCGCGGGCAGGCGCCAGACCCCACCATGGGGCCGCTGCGTGGCATGATGGCTTATCTGGCCAACGAATGGCGCGGGGTGCGTGCGTTGCGGGAGCGCTGATCCGCGTCGGCACATCGCGGCTCGGGCTGCTCGGGTGGCACATCTGTCCTGAGGAGTGGCCATGCGCCAGCCGGTCTGGTTCCTGTCCCACGGTGCGCCGACGTTCCTCACCGAGCCCAATCGCACCACGGCGTTCTGGTCGGCGCTGGGTACCGCCCTGCCCACCGATCTGCGGGCAGTGCTGTGCGTCTCGGCGCATTGGGAGTCACCGCAGCCGGCCCTGTCCGGCGCAGTAAGGCAGCCAGCGATCCAGCACGATTTCTATGGCTTCCCCGCCCCCTTGTACGCGCAAACCTGGCCTGCCCGCGGCGATGCGGTGATCGGCGCGTGGCTGCGGGAGGAACTTGCGGTGCGCGGCGTGCCGGTCGCGGCCGTCGAGCGGCCGTTGGATCATGGCCTGTGGGTACCCTTCAAGTTCATGTGGCCCGCCGGGCCGCCTTGCCCTGTGTTCCAGCTCTCGCTGTCCGCACGCGAGGACCCGGCCTGGCACCTGCGGCTGGGCGTGGTGCTGACGCCCTTGCGAGCGGCGGGCGTGCTGATCGTCGGCAGCGGCGGTATCACCCACAACCTGCGCGAGATCGACTGGCGCGCCGGCGAGGGCCAGGCCGCGACGTGGGCGACCGCGTTCATGACAGCCCTGGAGCAGGCGCTGCAGCGGCAGGACGTCGATGCGCTGTGCCGGCCGTGGGATCTGCCGTACGGCCGCCGGGCGCACCCGAGCCTCGAGCATTACCTGCCCTTCCTCGTAGCGCTCGGGGCCGCCGGCGCGCAGGGCATGACTCCGCGGCATCGCAACTGGCTCTTCGGCACGCTGGCGCTGCATGCCTATGCCAGCGATGCAAGTGACTGAAGCGCGATCGCGCCGCTCACCGGCCGGGACGCCGCTGCGTCGCAGGAATCGGGTGGTCGGCCGAGCGGTGCGCCTTTACGCTGTGAGCTGATATTCCTGAGGAGAACGATGTGGGCGTCGCGGATGCCGTTCGTCTGGTGCTGCTGGCCGCGGTGTGGGGTGGCGCCTTCCTGTGCCTGCGCATCGGCGCGCCGGTGTTCGGTCCGGCGCATCTCACCGCCGGACGGCTGGCGCTCGCCGCGGTGTTCCTGTTGCTCGTCACGCTCGGCTTGCGCCGCCGTCTGCCGCCGCTCATGGCATGGCGCCACTTCCTGATCCTGGGTGCGCTCAACTCCGCGCTGCCCTTTCTGCTGTTTGCCTATGCCGGCCGGCAGCTCAACGCCTCGTTCATGTCGATCCTGAACGCGCTGGCACCGATCTATGCCGCGGGGTTGGGCGCGTGGTGGCGCGGCGCGCCGCTGACGGGGCGCACGCTGACGGGTCTCGCGCTCGGCGTCGGGGGTGTCGCCGTGCTGGCCTGGGACAATCTGGCACTCGCGGGCGCCGGAGCCGGCCTGGCGTTGGCAGCCGCCCTGGTGGCCCCGATCTTCTATGCCAGCGCCAGCCTTTACGCCCAGCAGACGGCCTCGATCACCGATCCCATCGACAACGCCCACGGCAGCATGTGGGCCGCGACCTTGCTGATCCTGCCGGTGATGGCGCTCGAGCCCGCGACGGGGCAGACGGCCAACGGGGCAGCGTGGCTGGCCTTGCTGACCCTGGGCGTGGTCTGCACGGGCCTCGCCTATCTGCTCTATTTCCAGTTGATCGGGCGGATCGGGCCCACGCGGACGCTGACCGTCACCTTTCTCATCCCCGTCTTCGGGGTGCTGTGGGGCGCCCTGTTCCTGGGCGAGCCGGTCGGGCGGACGCTGCTGCTGGGCGGCGCCTGCGTGCTGGCAGGCATCGGTCTGACCAACACCCGTATCGGCCTGCCGCGCGCCACGGCCAAAGGATCCGCGCCATGAGCGTGCTGGGTGCAGCACCGATGCGTTCGGCTTATGACACCGTCGCGCAAGCGATCGCCTTCCTTCGCGAGCACGCCGCCGAGCAGCCGCGGCTGGCCGAGGTGGCGCGGCATGTGGGTTACAGCGAGGCGCATTTCCAGCGCGTGTTCACCGAGTGGGCCGGAGTCTCGCCGACGCGCTTCCTTCAATTTCTCACCAAGGGGCACGCCCTTGCGCTGCTCGCCGAGTCGCGCAGTGTCGAGGCGACGGCGCTGGCGACCGGGCTCTCCGGCGCCGGCCGGCTGCACGATCTCTTGGTCACCTGGGAGGCCATGACGCCGGGGGAGATCCGGCAGGGCGGCGCCGGTGTCGCGATCGACTGGGGCGTCGCGGAGACACCGCTGGGCTGGATGGCGGTCGGCACCACGGCCCGCGGCATCTGCCATCTGTCCTTTCTGGATGAGGCGCCTGAGGCATCGATCGTCGCGGGCCGCCTGCGCCAGAGCTGGCCGCAAGCCGCGCTGCAGCATCGACCGGAGGTGGCGTCCGCCCTAGCCAAGCGGCTGTTCGGCGAGGTGCGGGACGCTGGGCCGCTGCGCCTCTTGCTGCGCGGCTCGCCGTTTCGCGTCAAGGTGTGGGAAGCCTTGCTGCAGATTCCCTCGGGCAGGGTCTGTTCCTACGCGGGCCTTGCCGCTCGCGCCGGTGCCCCGCGCGCTGCCCGCGCCGTGGGCAGCGCGATGGCCAGCAACGACATTGCGCTCATCATCCCCTGCCACCGGGTCATCCGCGAGAGCGGGGAGATTGGCGCGTACCGCTGGAACCCGGTCCGCAAGGCCGTTCTGCTGGGCTGGGAGCAGGCGCGGCGCCATGGCTGATCCCGTCGCCGATCCATGGCTCAAGGCGTGAGGACCCAGCGCAGGTCCGGCGCGTCCAGGTTCCAGATGCGCGCCACATCCTCGAGCGGCGCCGTCTGGACGCGGATGGGCAGGTGACCGGCGAGCGCCAGATCAAAGATGCGTGAGGTCGCCGCGGCCATGCCGGCGGCGTCCGGAAAATTGCCGGTGCCGCTGCCCATGATCTCCAGCCGGGAGCCGCGCAGCACGCCGGAAGCAAGGGGTACGGTCGGCCCGGCCATGGCGCCGACGCAGACGAACCGGATGGCGCGCTCATCCATCGCGGGCGACAGATCCGATTGGGCGAGTTGTCCGATCAGCAGCTCTGCCGGCCGTCCCCAGAGGTAGTCGACGATGACCCCGAGGCCCCGGCCGACTTCCGCGGCAAAGGCGCGCGCGACCTGGGCATCGGAGGCGCCGAGATCGATGATCGCATCGGCCGCCAGACGCTCGAGCACCGCCACGCGCCGCCCGCAGGCCACCACGCGGCGTGCACCGAGTTGCCGCGCCAGGGTGACAGCCATTTGCCCTGCCGTGCCGCTTGCGCCGAGCACCAGCACGGTTTCGCCCGGCACCAGCCGCGCCCGCTCGTGGAGCGGCAGCCAGGCCGCCAGGGCCGGGTTGACGACCGCGGCGGCCGTCGCGTCGTCCAGCGCGTCGGGCACGGTCACCGTCCAGGCCGCCGGCGCTTGCGCCGCCATGGCGCCGAAGGGCCGGCGCTGCACCACGAAGTACACGCGCGAGCCGTCGTCCAGCCGTCCCACCCCGTCGAGCCCGGGGATGATGGGCAGGCGATCGGGGCTGGCGTAGTGGGTGCCGGCCGCGATGGCGCGCTCGAGGTGCTTGATGGCGGCGGCCGTCACCCAGACCCGGCTCTCACCGGCTTGCAGTTCGGGCGCGCGGAACGTCCCGCAGGTCGGCGGCGAGCCGAGGGCGCCGAGGATCGCCGCCTTCATGACGCCGGATCAGGTGCCGCCGGATGTCCCGGCAAGGGCGCGAACTCGGCGCTGTCGCCACCCGGCAGCTTCATGCGTTGCAGACGCCAGTCTTCCTTGGCCTGCTCGATCCGCTCCCGCGAGGAGGACACGAAATTCCAGAACAGGAAGCGCTCGCCGATGGGCGCGCCGCCCAGCACCATGAGGCCGGCGGGGCCGGTCGCGGCGACGATCTCGACGGCGCGTCCGGGCGTCAGCACGGCCATCGACCCCGCCGCCAGGCGCCGACCGGCCACGTCCACCGCGCCGCGCGCGACGTAGATCGCCCGTTCCTCATGTTCGGCCGGCACGCTGCGTCGCGCCTGCGCCGTCATCTCCAGGTGCATGTAGAAGAGCGGCGAATGCGTCCGGACCGGGGCCGTCATGCCTTCCGCTGTGCCGGCGATCAGCCGCCCCTGCACCCCGGCTTCCGTCCAGCTCGGCATGTCGTCGGCCGGATGATGGAAAAACGCCGGATCGGTCTCTTCGTCGCTCGTCGGCAGGGCGACCCAGGCCTGGATCCCGTGCATCCGGGCGCCGTGGGCCCGGGCGTATTCGAAGCGCTCGCTGTGTGTGATGCCGCGGCCGGCGACCATCCAGTTCACCTCGCCGGGCTGGATTTCCTGCTGGAAGCCCAGGCTGTCGCGATGGGTGAGCGCACCCTCGAACAGGTAGGTGACCGTCGACAGGCCGATGTGCGGGTGCGGTCGCACGTCCAGATCGCGCGGGATGCCCGCGGCCAGCGCGACCGGCCCCATGTGATCGAAAAAGATGAACGGCCCGACCATGCGCCGCGCTCGGGCGGGCAGGACGCGTCCCACCTCGAAGCCGCCGCCGAGGTCATGGGGCTGTTTGACGATGAGGTGTTCGATGCTCACGACGGGCTCCTTGGTGTCGGTCGGGCGGCGTTGCGCTCTATGTGCCGATCCGGGATGAATCGCAGTGCGGCGTTCGCCGCATCGTACCGCGGATCGGCGAGCGGGGCGCCGATCCGGTCACGGCGATGGCCGTTCGTGTGACGGACTTGTACGGTCTCATTCCATTCGGTCAATCTCATGTATTACATGGCTACCAAACGCTGACTAGGCGGGGAATTTGCCATTCGGAAAACCCTGGTTCGCCGAAAACCCGAAATTTGTTTGTTGCCTGGTTGAATTAGGTCATGTGAACATTAATGTTCATTTTTCGGGAGACATTCTGGCATGGAGCTCACACAATTCAAACGTTATCCTTTGAGGCTAGGCAATGAAGAGACCCCTCTACTCCGCAATTCTTATCATCCTGATTGTGGCTGCGTTCGCTGCTGCATCTTGGTGCATCTCGGCATATTACGGTCCCATTGATTCGATTGCCACGGCCCGATGGTCAAACTTTTGGGCCGCATTCAATAACCTTGTGCTGGTCGCAACACTCATAATGGTCGGGTACTACACGTACGAGACATACCAGCTTCGTAAGGCGACCGTCGAGGGCAATGTCCTATCATTTCGTCCGATTCTCATCTTCTATGCCGATGCTAACTTGACACGGTTAAAAACAAACTTGACACGGTTAAAAACAAGGGTTATGGCCCCGCACTGAATGTCTGCCTCATCAGATGGGACGGATCGAAGATTAAAATCACTGCAGATAGTGCGGTGCCCGGCATCATAGCGCCCGGTGAATCGCATCTTTTCAACGCCGATGTCGAGGTCGACCCTGTTGAGTTTAAAAAGAAACTTCCCGGTTTCTTATGGCTAATAGAACGAATCACGTCAACCAAACATTCTCTGTTATGCCTGGCCTACAGAGACCTTGCCGGTAATCGTTTCTACAGCATCATCAACGGCAGTGGATGCACGAACTATGAAGAGGTGTTTGAGCATGGGCAGATACCCGAAGATAACCTCTCGGTCAACTGGACCGCCTACAAGCGAGCTTGCAGGCGGAAAGAATCGCCGGATCGGCGCCGTGCGGAATCTTCAGTTCGAGGACCATGATGGTGATGAGGATCGCCACCACGCCGTCGCTGAAGGTTTCGAGTCGCGCCTTGTGCATGGCATCCGGGGAGGGGCGGAAGGACGTTGCCGGGCTGTCCCGATCATCGGCCGACACGGGTCACGAAGGCAAGCGCGCCGTATGACCGTCGCGCTGCGGCGGGGCGCATCGCACGTTGCGCGTCCCTGGTCCCGTCCCGCATGCTTGGCAGAGCCGTCATAGGACGTTCATGGTCGTGCGCGTCGGCCGTCCGTTGCGCCGAATCGCAAGAGCGATTCTGCATGTCGTTTCAGCGCATCCTCGATCGGGGTCGCAGGACGCGCATGCACGTGCTGCGCACGGCGCTGGCACGGCGGGCATCCGATCATCTGCCCTTGGCTTGCGAGTTGCGCCGGGCTGAGCGGAACGAGTGCCCTCAGGCGTTCGGCAGCAGGCCCTCGAGCGCGGTCAGGACCTCGTTTGGGGTGATGCCGCGCAGGCAATCGGTATGGCCGAGCGGACAGTTGCGCTCGAAGCACGGGCTGCAGGACAGGCGCCGCCAGAGGATCGCGGCCCTGTCGGTGAGCGGCGGCGTGTAATCCGGCGTGGAAGAGCCATAGATCGCCACCAGCGGCACGCCGGCGGCCGCGGCGATGTGCATGAGTCCGGAATCGTTGCTCACCGCCGCGCGGCACAGCCCGATGAGATCGACCGCGTCGGCCAGCGCGGTGCGGCCGCACAGGTTGCGCGCCCCGGCGCCGGCCTGTGCGGCAATCGTTTCCCCCAACCCATGCTCCTTGTGTGATCCGAAGATCCACACTCGGCGGCCTGCCGCGACGAGCTGCGCGGCCAGCGCGCCGAACGCCGGCCACTGCTTGGCGGGCCCGTATTCGGCGCCGGGCATGAGCGCGATACAGGGGTGAGCCAGATCCTCGGCGAGGCCCAATGCCACCACCAGGGCCTCCTGACGGGCTGGATCGACGCGCAGGTGGGGCAGCGGGATGGGCGGGGGCAGCGCCGCGCCTGGCTCACAGGCCAGCGCGACGAAGCGGTCGACCGTGCGCGGCAGCCGCCGTTCATCGAGCGGGCGGATGTCGTTCAGCAGACCGTAGCGCAGCTCGCCGCAATAGCCGGTGCGGCGCGGGATGCGCGCGAAGAACGGCGTCAGGGCGGACTTGAAGGAGCGGGGCAGGATGATGGCCTGACCGTAGCCTGCGGCGCGCAATGCGTGGCCCAGCCGGCGGCGCAGCTTGAGGTCGAACTCGCCGTGGCCCAGCGGCATCTCGATGCCGGCGCGCACCTCGCCCATGCGCGCGATGAGCGGCAGCGACCAGCCCGGCGCGAGGACGTCGATGGCGCGGTCCGGATGGCGGGCCTTCAGGGTCATGAACAGGCTCTGGGCCATGACCATGTCGCCCACCCAGGCCGGCCCGACGACGAGGACCGGCGCGGCGTCAGCCATGGTCGTCGAGCCAGGCCATGTAACGGCTCACGCCGGTGGCGACGTCGAGGAAGGGCTGATCAAAGCCGGCCGCGCGCAGCGCGCCGATGTCGGCTTCGGTGAAGCTCTGGTAACGCCCGCGCAGATGCTCCGGGAACGGGATGTAGCGGATCTCGCCGTGGCCGGCGTGCTGGATGATGGGCTGGACCAGTTCGTTGAAGGTCTGGGCGCGGCCGGTGCCGACGTTGAAAATGCCGCGGCGGTCGGTATGGGCCCAGAACCACAGGTTGACCGCCACCACATCATCGACGTGGATGAAATCGCGGCGCTGCTCGCCGTTGCCATAGCCCTCGCTGCCCTCGAACAGCGCGATGGTGCCGGAATCATGCAATTGGTTGCGCGCATGCCAGGCAACGCTGGCCATGGCGCCCTTGTGCTGCTCGCGCGGGCCGTAGACGTTGAAGTAGCGCAGGCCCACGACCTGCGAAGCCGCGCGCGGCAGCACGCGGCGCACCACCTGATCGAAGAGCAGCTTGGAGTAGCCGTAGGCGTTGAGCGGCGCTTCGCAGGCGGGATCCTCGCGAAACGCTCGCCCGCCGCCGTAGACGGCTGCCGAGGAGGCATAGATGAGCGGGACGCGCCGATCCAGGCACCAGGTCAGCAGGTCCCGCGAGTAGCCGTAGTTGTTGCGCATCAGATAGCGACCGTCCCATTCGGTGGTGGCCGAACAGGCGCCCTGATGGAACACCACCTCGATCGGCGGCAGGCCGGGCCCGTTCAGGCGGGCGAACAGTTCGTCGCGATCGAGGTAATCGGCCAGTGTGCAGTCGGCCAGATTGCGGCATTTGGTGCCGTCGGTCAGGTCGTCCACCACCCAGATGTCGGTGCGGCCACGCGCATTCAGGGCATGCACCAGATTGCTGCCGATGAAACCCGCTCCGCCGGTGACGATGATCATGCGCTGTGCTCCCGGGCAATGTCGTGATAGAGGTTCAGATAGGCGGCGGCCATGGCCTCCGGAGTGTACGCCGCCGCTGCTTCCTGGGCCGCCGTGCCGAGCCGCGCGCGCAATGCCGGATCGCCCACCAGTCGCGCGAGCGCCACCGCCAGCGCGGCGGCATCGCCGGGCGGCACCAGCAGCCCGGTGCGCTCATGCGCGATGAGTTCCGGGATGCCGCCCACGCGGCTGGCGACGATGGGCAGGCCTTGGGCCATGGCATCGATGAGCGTCGAGCCCAGGCCCTCCTCGCGCGAGGGGAACACGAACACGTCCAGCGCGGCCAGATGATCGGCGACATTGTCCACGAAACCGGTGAAGACCACCTGCGGCAGGTCCGCCGCCTCGCCGCGCAGCGCCGCATCATCCTTGCCCGACCCGATCAGAAGCACCGGGCAATCGGCCAGTTCGGGCGCGAGACGCAAGGCACCCAGCAGCACCCGCTGGCCCTTGTGGTGATCGACCAGCGCACCGATCTGCCCGATGCGCAGCCGGCCGGGATGATGAGCGCGCAGCGCGGCGACCTGCTCAGGATCGGGCGCCTGCAGGCCGGCGACCGAGGCGATCCGCACCGGTTTGAGGTCCGGCTCCCACGTGCGCATTGCGGCCGCGACCGCCTCCGAGATGGCCACCACACGTGCCGCGCGGCGATAGACGGTGCGGGTCCAGGCGCCGTCCTTGGGGCGATTGGGCACACGGCGGGTGATGAGGTAAGGCCGTCGATGGAGGCGATGCACGACATGGGCGACATGGGTCGCCTTGCCTTCGTGGGCGTGCAGGATGTCGCCCGGCCGGCTGCCGGTGATCGCACCGAGGTAAGGCGGCCGAAGGGCCAGTCGCTCCAGCCCGGGGACATCCCCAAGGCGATCCAGTAGGGGTTCGCCCGCACGTCCCCAGAGGGACTGGCGCTGTCCAGCGCGCGCCAGGGCGCGGATCAGCAGTTCGGTCTGGCGTTCACCGCCGCGGTAGCCGCGGGCGAGGTTGACATGGACGATGCGCAAGCCAGCTCAATCGACGAGACGGAAACGCGCACCGCAATAGATGCAACGGTTTTCATCGCCGGGTCGCTCGAGTGCGATATAGACGCGCGGATGCCCGTTCCACAGGCTGCTGCCGGGGACGGGGCAATACATCGGCAGGTCGCCGCGGTGCACGGCGTAGACCTTTTCCGCCGCGGGAGTATTCGTGCCGGCTCGCGGCGGCTCGACATTGACCTCGCCATGCGCCATGTGTCGTTCTCCTTACGATGCGGGCGGCCATCACGCGCGCATCTTGCCCCAGGGCAGGGCGCGCATCAACCGGGACGCGCGGCCTCGCCATTCCGGCCGGACATGCGCCGGGACGCGGGAAGTCCCGCCGGCAGGTCATTTTATGAGGCCAGACTGGGATACCGCCGGCCCGGGATCGGGCCGGGGGCTTGACCATTTGTTCAACCAAGCATAAATATTAAACGTTCGGCGTTGCAGCCTGCAGGGCCGCCATAAGATTGCTTCAGGAGGGACCCCCCAATGAGCTCACCCCAGCCGATTTCCATTTCCGGTCTGGCGCGCCAGCAGGAAGCGCCGGCATCGAATCCCTTGCTGCCGCTGCTGCAAGCCCAACAAAAGGCTTTTCTCGATCGCGGCATCAGCGACGCCAAGCAGCGCGTGGAAGCGTTGCAAATCCTTGGCAAGGCCATCGGCGAGTACAGCGATGAACTCGTCAAGGCCGTGATGGCCGATTTCGGTCACCGTTCGCCGCACGAAACCGTGCTGACCGAGGTGCTGGCCAATCTAGGCGAAATCCGCCTCACCAAGGGTCACATCAAGAAGTGGATGAAGCCCCACAAGGTGGCCAACAGCATCCAGTCGCTTCCCGCAACCGGTTATGTCGTCTATCAGCCCAAGGGGGTGGTCGGCATCATGGGCGCCTGGAACTACCCGGCTTTCCTGATCTTCTCGCCGCTGATCGGCGTGCTGGCTGCCGGCAACCACGCCATGATCAAGCCGCCGGATGTCACCCCCCGGACTTCCGAGGTGATTGCCGAGCTGATCGCCAAGCATTTCGATCCCAGCTTCATCACCGTGGTGACGGGCGATGTGCAAAAGGCGATCGAGTTCTCCGAGCTGCCGTTCAACCACCTGATCTACACCGGCAACACCGAGGTCGGTCGCAAGATCATGATGGCGGCTGCGAAGAACCTGACACCGGTCACGCTGGAGATGGGCGGCAAGTCCCCGACCATCATCGGCGAGGACTATCCCATCGAAAAAGCCGTGCAGCGCATTCTGCTCGGCAAGACGGTGAATTCGGGCCAGACCTGTATTGCACCGGACTACGTCATGGTGCCGAAGGGCAAGGAGCAGGAGTTCGTCGACGCCTACTCACGCGCCATCTCCAAGCGCTATCCCACGGTGGCCGACAATCAGGACATCACCTGGATCGTCAACGACCGGCATTTCAAGCGCGTCAATGCGCTCATCGACGATGCGCGCGAGAAGGGCGCGAACGTCGTTCAGATCAACCCGCGCAACGAGAAGATCGCCGAGGGCAAGCGCGTCATCCCCCATACCGTGATCACCAACGTGAATGACGACATGGCGGTCATGCAGGAGGAAATCTTCGGGCCCGTCCTGCCGGTGATGGGTTACGACAGCCTGCAGCAGGCGATGCGCTACGTGCAGGAGCGGCCGCGTCCCCTGGCGCTGTATTACTTCGATGCCAACCGCAAGCGGGCGGACCACGTTATCAGTCAGACCATCTCCGGCGGCGCCTGCGTCAACGACACCATGCTGCACATCGCCCATCCGAACCTGCCCTTCGGCGGCAGCGGCCCGAGCGGGCTGGGCGCGTACCACGGCTTCGACGGCTTCGTCGAGTTTTCGCATAAAAAAGGCGTGCTCTACCAGCGCAACTGGTTCTCGCCCAGCATGTTCATCAAGGGCCCCTATCCGAAAAGCGCCGTCGGCCTGCTGCAGCGCGTTTCCAAGTGGCTCGCATGAAGCCATAGTTCATCGTCGTCGAGCAGGGCCGCCGTCAGCGGCCCTTGCTCATTCGGCGAGGCGTTCTGGACAACCACGAGATTTGCGCGCAGCATGCCGCAGGTTTTGTCCATCCTGAAAAAATACAGGGAGGTTTCCCGTGAAGCATCGATTCATGGCAGGGCTGCTGGGGCTCGTTCTCAGCCAGGGGGTCGCCCTTGCCGCACTCACCCGCGAAGACACCGCGCCCGCAGAAGCCATTCGCGACTCGCTCGCACGCATGACGAGCGAGCGGCTGGTCAAGGCTGAAGACGAACCCGGCAACTGGATGCTGCACGGCCGGACCTACGGCGAGGATCGCTACAGCCCGCTCAAGCAGATCAACGACCAGACGGTTCCCAATCTGGGGCTGGCCTGGGCATGGGAGACCGGCACCAACCGGGGCCTTGAAGCCACCCCCATCGTGGTGGATGGCGTGATGTACGCCACCGGCGCATGGAGCGAGGTCTACGCTCTGGATGCACGAACGGGCAAGCTCCTGTGGCGCAACGATCTCGATGTGGACAAGACGCGCGGTCAGTACGCCTGCTGCGACGTCGTCAATCGCGGGGCCCAGGTCTGGAACGGCAAGGTCTATGTCGGCACCATCGATGGCCGTCTGGTGGCGCTCGATGCCGTGACCGGCGAGATCGTCTGGGACGTGCTGACCATCGACAAGTCGCGCCCTTACACCATTACCGGCGCGCCACGCATCGTCAAAGGCAACGTCATCATCGGCAATGGAGGCGCGGAGTATGGTGTCCGCGGCTACATCACCGCCTATGATGCCGAGACCGGCGAGCAGAAATGGCGTTTCTACACGGTACCCGGAAATCCGGCCGACGGCTTCGAGAACAAGGCCATGGAAATGGCCGCCGAAACCTGGGGCGGTGGCCCCTGGTGGGAGATCGGCGGGGGCGGTACCGTATGGGACTCCATGGCCTATGACCCCGAGCTGGATCTGCTCTACGTCGGCGTCGGCAACGGCTCACCGTGGAACAAGCACATCCGTTCGCCAGCCGGCGGCGACAATCTGTTTCTCTCGTCCATCGTCGCGATCAAGCCCGAAACCGGCGAGTATGTCTGGCACTACCAGACGACCCCTGGCGAGGGCTGGGATTACACAGCCACCCAGCACATCCTCCTTACGGATCTGACCATTGACGGCCAGAAACGCAAGGTGCTGATGCAGGCACCCAAGAACGGTTTCTTCTACGTCATCGATCGGGAAACGGGCAAGTTCATCTCGGCCAACAACTACGTCGCCGTGACGTGGGCCAAGGGCATCGATCCCGAGACCGGCCGTCCGATCCAGACCAACAACTCGTACGAAAAATGGCCCAAAGTCCAGTACCCATCCCCGTTGGGTGGGCATAACTGGATGCCGATGTGCCTGAGCCGGGATACGGGATACGTTTACATCCCGATCCAGGAAATGGCCATGCTCTACGACAACGACACGGAGTTCGAGTACATCCCCGGCTATTGGAATACCGGGATGAAGGTGATGAAGGACGTCCAGTTCCCGACGTGGATCGATCATGACCTCGTCATGGTCCTCGGGGGCAAAGCCGCCAAGGGTTATCTCCAGGCCTGGGATCCGGTCAAGCAGCGTGAGGTCTGGAAGATCCAGCACGCGGGGCTGTGGAACGGTGGCCTGCTGTGCACAGGCGGCAATCTGGTGCTGCAGGGCAACGGCAAGGGCTATTTCGTCGCCTATGCTGCGGACACCGGTCGCAAGCTCTGGGAGTTCGACGCCCAGAACGGCATCATCGCGCCCCCCATCACCTATGAGATCGACGGCGAGCAATACATCTCTCTGATGGTGGGTTGGGGCGGGTCCGTGGGCCTCTCCTTTGGTGCGGCCGGCAACCCCCGCGAGAACATGTATCCCATTGGCCGCATCCTGACCTTCAAGCTGAACGGCAAGGAAAGCCTGCCGCCGGTGCAGATCGCCAGGAAGCTGCCGGAACCCATGGATCTCGCGGCCGACAGCGAAACCATTGCCAAGGGCGACAAGCTCTACCATCACAACTGCGTGTATTGTCACGGTCCGGGTGGCATTGCCAATCCGAACATGGTCGATCTGCGCCGCATGGACGCCAAGACGCATGAAAATTTCGTCGCCGTCGTGCTGGGTGGTCGTGATGCTCACAAGACCGGCATGATCGGCTTCTCCGATCAGCTCTCGGTCGAAGACGTGCAGGCCATTCACGCCTACCTCAACAAGGTGAACGAGAACATGCTGAAGCGCGAGGAGGCCTCGGGGGTGTGGAAGACGTTCAAGAACGCCGTCTACAGTGTTCTGGGGGCCATCACGAGCTTCTTCGTGGGCCTGCTCAACTGGGCGCTGAACAGAGGTTCCTGATCCGCGCCACAAGCGCGAGCCATGACAACGCCGGGTGATCCCCGGCGTTGTTTTTTGAATGGCATGAAAAAGCATGAGAGGCACCGATCAGCTGGTGCCCAAGGCGATCAGTTGAGGCGCGCGCCCACCCAGGTGGCGACCCCGCCGAGAGCTTCGTCGAGGCGCGCGGGATCGTTGCCGCCGGCCTGCGCCATGTCGGCTCGGCCGCCACCCTTGCCACCGACCTGCTGCGCGACGGCGCTGACGAGCTCGCCGGCCTTGATGCGATCGGTGAGATTCGGCGTGACCCCGGCGACCAGCGAGACTTTCTGATCGCCCGCGACGCTGGCCAGCACGATCGCCGCCGTTCCAAGTCGGTCGCGCAGCTTGTCCAGCGTTTCGCGCAGCGCCTTGGCATCGACGCCGTCGACACGTGCGGCCAATACCTGCACGCCGGCCACGGTCACGGCTTGGCTCGCCAGATCACCGCCTTGGCTGGCGGCGAGGCGGGAGGTCATGCGGGCCAGCTCACGCTCGCTCATTCTGAGCTGTTCCTGTAGCTGGACGATACGGGCCGGCACCTCGGCCGGTGTGGTCTTGAGCGCCGCCGCCGCTTGTTGCAGCAAGGCCTGCTGCGCAGAGACGAATGCAAGGGCAACCTCGCCAGCGACGGCTTCGACGCGCCGCACCCCTGCCGCCACCCCGGATTCCGCGACGATCTTGAACAGGCCGATGTCGCCGGTGCGGGCGACATGCGTGCCGCCGCACAGTTCTCGCGAGCTGCCGATGTCGAGCACGCGGACCGTGTCGGCGTACTTTTCGCCGAACAGCATGACGGCCCCGGTCTGGCGAGCCTCTTCCAAGGGCAATACCCGTGACTGGGTCGGCTGGTTGGCCAGTACTTCGGCGTTGACGAGCGCCTCGATGCGCGCGATCTCCTCCACAGTCAGGGCGCTGGTGTGGGAGAAGTCGAAACGGGTCTTGTCGGAATCGACCAAGGAGCCCTTTTGCTGCACGTGCGGACCCAAGACTTCACGCAGCGCCTTGTGCAGCAGATGGGTCGCGGAATGATGGCGCATGATGCGCTGCCGGCGCCCGCTGTCCACCCGCGCGCCGAGTCGGTCCCCGACGCGCAGCGTACCGGCCGCCAGCTGCCCAACGTGGCCGAAGACCTCGCTCTGGATCTTCTGGGTGTCGCGCACGACGAAGCGAAGCCCGGGTGCCAACAGTTCGCCCGCATCGCCGACCTGACCACCGGATTCGGCATAGAAGGGTGTCTCATCGAGAACGACGACGCCCGCCTGCCCCGCCTGCAGCTCGGCCACCTGCGCACCGTCGTGGTAGAGCGCCAGCACGGTGGCTGCGTCCACGCACAGCGTGTCATACCCCTCGAAGCGCGTGGCCGCGCCGTCGTATTCCATGGCTGCTTCCATTCGGAATCGGCCGGCTGCGCGCGCCTGTTCCCGCTGACGGGCCATGGCGGTTTCGAACCCGGCCAGGTCCACGTTCACCCCATGCTCGCGCGCGATGTCCTGGGTGAGGTCGAGTGGAAAACCGTAAGTGTCATGCAGCCTGAACGCCGTCTCCCCGTCCAGACCCTCGCCGCTCGCCGCGGCAGCCTGCAGCGCCGTGTCCAGAATGGCCATGCCGTGTTCGAGGGTCTCGAAGAAGCGTTCCTCTTCCTGGCGCAAGGTAGCGGTCACGCGCGGCTCCGCCTCGGCCAGCTCGGGATAGGCCGCGCCCATCTCGGCGACGAGGTCCGGCACCAGCCGATGGAAAAAAGGTTGGCGCATGCCCAGCTTGTAGCCATGGCGCACGGCCCGGCGGATGATGCGCCGCAGCACATAGCCGCGGCCTTCGTTGCCGGGAATGACACCGTCGGTGACCAGAAACGCGCAGGCGCGCACATGGTCCGCGAGCACCCGCAGCGATGGATTGTCTGCGTTGGACACCCCGGTTTCGCGCGCAGCGGCAGCGATCAGGGCCCGGAACAGATCGATGTCATAGTTGCTGTGGACGCCTTGCAGCACGGCAGCGAGGCGTTCCAGGCCCATGCCGGTGTCCACCGACGGCTTGGGCAGCGGATGCAGGGCGCCGGTCGCGTCGCGGTCGAACTGCATGAACACGAGATTCCAGATCTCGATGTAGCGATCGCCGTCTTCATCCGGGCTGCCGGGCGGGCCGCCGGCAACCTCGGGGCCGTGATCATAGAAAATCTCGGAACAGGGCCCGCAGGGGCCGGTATCGCCCATCTGCCAGAAATTGTCCGAGCCGCCGCCGGGCTTGTCGCCGATGCGGATGATGCGCTCGACAGGCAGGCCGATCTCGCGCTGCCAGATGTCGTAGGCCTCGTCGTCGGTGGCGTACACCGTGGCCCAGAGCCGCTCCGGCGGCAAGGCCAGCGTGACCGTCAGGAATTCCCACGCAAACTGGATGGCCTCACGCTTGAAATAATCCCCGAAGCTGAAGTTGCCCAGCATCTCGAAGAAGGTGTGATGGCGGGCCGTGTAGCCGACGTTTTCGAGGTCATTGTGCTTGCCACCGGCGCGCACGCAGCGCTGGGCGCTGGCCGCCCGCACATAGGGCCGATCCTCGCGCCCCAGGAACACGTCCTTGAATTGCACCATGCCGGCATTGGTGAACAGCAGCGTCGGATCGTTGCCGGGAACCAGCGGGCTGCTGGGCACGACGGTGTGCCCGTGGCCTTGGAAGAATTCCAGGAAGCGATGGCGGAGTTCAGCGCTGGTCATCATGGCGGACGGCCCGATCGGCAAAATGGCCCCAAGTATAGGCAAAGGACCCCAATTTAAGAATCAGTCCGGCTCGGCGTCCATCGGCGCGGACCCGCCACGGGGACGGGGCAGCTGGCGACGGATCAGCTCGGGCGCATAGCCGCGGCGCTCCAGATAGCGCGCCTGTCGAGCCCACGCCGGCCAGTCGGCGGGCGGCGCGGCTCCGAACCGCCGCCGGCGGACAGTCTCCAAGCGCTCGGCCCAGTTCTCGTCATCCGGCAGCGTCTCCTGGATGAGCGCTGCGTCCACACCGGCTTGCGCCAGCCCCTGGCGCAAGCGGCGGGGTCCGTCACCCCGCGCGAGATGAGCGCGCGTCCAGCTTTCGGCGTAGCGCACCTCGCTGAGCAGGGCGTCTGCTTCCAGCGCATCGAGCAGGCGGGCCGTTTGCTCTGGCGTCGCACCCCAGCGCATCAGCCGCTCGCCCAGCTCGCGCCGGGCGTATTCGCGCCGCCCCAGGAGCCGCAGTGCGCGCGCCCGCAGGATGGCGTCAGTCGGCGGCGAGGTCGGGTTCGAGGACGGCACCGGCGCGGCCCTTCGTGGCCAGCAGCGTTTCGCGCAGCGAACGATCCAGTTGCTGAGCAAGCTCGGGATGCTCTTTCAGGTACTGACGCACATTGTCCTTGCCCTGGCCGATGCGTTCGCCCTGGCAGCTGTACCAGGAGCCGGTTTTCTCGATCAGGTTGTGCTTGACGCCCAGTTCGATGAGCTCGCCTTCGCGCGAGATGCCCTCGCCATAGAGGATCTCGAACTCGGCCTCGCGGAACGGCGGCGCGACCTTGTTCTTGACCACCTTGACGCGCGTTTCGTTGCCGATCACCTCGTCGCCGCGCTTGATGGCGCCGATGCGGCGGATGTCGAGACGCACCGAGGCGTAGAACTTGAGCGCGTTGCCGCCCGTGGTGGTTTCCGGGCTGCCGAACATGACGCCGATTTTCATGCGGATCTGGTTGATGAAGATCACCAGGCAATTGGTGCGCTTGATGTTGGCGGTGAGTTTGCGCAGGGCCTGGGACATGAGCCGCGCCTGCAGGCCCACGTGCGAGTCGCCCATCTCGCCTTCGATTTCCGCCTTGGGGGTGAGCGCGGCGACCGAGTCCACCACGACGATATCCACTGCGCCCGAGCGCACCAGCATGTCGGTGATTTCCAGCGCCTGCTCGCCGGTATCGGGCTGGGAAATCAGCAGTTCCTCGACGTTGACACCGAGCAGTCGGGCGTACTGGGGATCGAGCGCGTGTTCGGCATCGACGAAGGCAGCCGTTCCGCCAGCCTTTTGGATCTGAGCGATGACATGCAGCGTCAGCGTGGTTTTCCCTGAGGATTCGGGCCCGTAGATCTCCACCACTCGTCCGCGGGGCAGACCGCCAATGCCCAAGGCGAGATCGAGGCCCAGCGAGCCGGTGGACACGGGGATCACATCGCTGGCGGCCTGATCATCGCCCATGCGCATGACCGAGCCCTTGCCGAACTGCTTCTCGATCTGACCCAGCGCTGCGGCCAGCGCCTTCTTGCGATTCTCGTCCATCCGCCCCTCGCTCCGGCCGCCTGGTGGCGACCTGTTGAAAGAAATCGCGATGCGCATGCGCCGGGGTTCTTGACGTCCGGGGCGATGTCTACCGCAAAGATCGATTATTCCATAAAGACAAAGGTCCGAGGGTTGCCCAACCACCGCGCCACAGGCGCTGCGGTTATCCCGATGCGGTGGGTTGATTGGTTCAGGCCCAGTCCGTCGGCGGCTCGGACGCCTGAAGCGCCGTGCACAGGCCGGCCAGTGCCGTTTCAACGGCCCCCGTTCGCACCGCCGCGCGATCACCGGAAAAATGGACGCAGCGGGTCATCATGGGAATGCCCGGCGCTGCCCAGGCGAACCATACGGTGCCCACCGGTTTGCCCGGACTGGCTCCCGTCGGTCCGGCGATACCGCTGACCGCCACGGCCACATCGCCGCCCAGATGTCGCAGCGCGCCTTCGGCCATTTCGCGCACGGTCGCGGCGCTCACGGCGCCGTCCTGCTCCAGTGTGCGGGCCGCGACGCCCAGCAAGCGCTGCTTCAACGCATTGCTGTAGCTGACCACGCCACCTTCATACCAGCGCGAACTGCCGGGCAAGTCGCTGCAGCACTTGGCGATCCAACCCCCGGTACACGATTCCGCCGTGACCAGGCGCCAACCACGGTCGCTCAGCCGTTCGGCGATTTCTCCCAGATGGATCAGCCACTCGGGCGGGTTATCGGCGGGCAGCTCCACGGCTGTTGCCTCCTTGGGAACGACCGCTTGGTACAGCGCACGCAGGGGTCGCTTCAGCAGGTCCGCCCGATTATGGTGTAGCCGTGGCCGTGTAGCCAGAGCACAGCGTGCCGGCGGCTGAGCGCAGACCGTCACCAAGGGCTCGGGCGCGCACGCCGGAGGAGCGGATAGAATCACCCCTGATGCCCTTGCCTACGGGATTTCCTGCATGAACACGCCTGCCGGCCTGAACGCGCTGCGAGCCGCCATTCCGGCCTTGCCCGAGATGCTGCAGCCCGAGCAAGCTGCCACCGTTGAGCGTTTCGCCGAGTTGGAGGCGCCGTGCCCGCCCGATGTCGGCGGGCTGTTGCGGCTATGGGCCTGCAGCCGCTTCGCCGCCGATCTGTGCGTGCGCCATCCGCAATGGGTGAGCGACCTGGATCCCGCGGTGCTGCCGATTCGTGGCCAGGGATTGCGCGACGCGTTGGCCGCGGCGCTCGATCAGGTCACCGACATGACCGGGGCGATGAGCATCCTGCGCCGTTTCCGGCAGCGCCAGACCCTCTGCTGGGCCTATCGCGACATCAACGGGCTCGACGACATCGAGGCCGTGCTCGCCGGGCTGTCCGATGTGGCCGATGCGTGCGTGGGTGCGGCTGTGGATTGGCTCGACCGGCGCCTGCGCGCGCAGTGGGGAACACCGCTCGATGGCGCGGGTCACCCCCAGGCGCTCATCGTCCTGGCCATGGGCAAGCTCGGCGGGCGGGAGCTGAACTTCTCCTCCGATATCGACCTCATTTTCGTCTATCCCGAAGCGGGCACCCTCGCCGGCCCCAAGGCGATGGAGATCAGCGACTACTACACGCGCCTGGCCCAGCAGCTGGTCAAACTCCTAGCCGAACCCAGCGCCGACGGATTCGCCTACCGGGTCGACACGCGCCTGCGGCCGTTCGGCCAGAGCGGCCCGCTGGTGCTCTCGATGAGTGCGCTGGAGCTCTACTATCAGCAGCACGGTCGCGAGTGGGAGCGCTACGCCCTGATCAAGGCGCGACCGCTGACCGGGCGGGCGGGCGATGTGGAGGCGCTGATGAGCATGCTGCGGCCGTTTGTCTATCGGCGTTACCTCGATTTCGGCGCCTTTGAATCGCTGCGGGCGATGAAGGCGCTCATCGCGACCGAAGTCGGTCGCAAGGGGCTCGAAGACAACATCAAACTGGGCGCGGGCGGCATCCGCGAGATCGAGTTCATCGTGCAGGCCTTCCAGCTGATCCGCGGTGGTCAGGAAGGGGCACTGCGCGAGGCGCATCTGCTGACGGTGCTGGGGCGTCTCGGCCGTCGCGGCATCCTGGCGCCGCATACCGTGCAGCGGCTCGAGGCGGCCTACCGACTGCTACGCCGCGTGGAAAACCGATTGCAGCAGGTCCGCGATGCCCAGACGCACGAGCTGCCGGCCGACGCACTCATGCAGACGCGGATCGCCTATGGCATGGGCGCGTCCGACTGGGGGGCGCTTGCGCAGGACATCGCGCGCCATCGCCGCTGGGTCCACGAGGAATTCAGCGAAGTCTTTGCGACGCCGCAAAACGAGGGGGCCGAGCCCTCGAGCCTCGAACTGTTGTGGCAAGGGGCTCTGGCCGAGGAGCAATGCGCATCCGTACTCACACAGGCGGGCTTCGCCGATGCCGGGCGCGTCAGGGTGGCCATTGCCGGGCTGCGTGACAGCGCCGCCGTGCGCGCCTTGAGTGAAACCGGTCGCGCCCGATTGGACCGGTTGATGCCGCTGCTCATCGGGGCGGTCGGTCGCAGCAGCCAGCCGGAGATCACGCTCGGGCGCGTGCTGCATCTGGTCGAGGTGGTGGCGCGCCGCAGCATCTATCTCGCCCTGCTGGCGGATCACCCGATGGCGCTGTCGCAACTGGTGCGGCTCTGTGCTGCCAGCCCCTGGCTGGCCGAATACCTGACGCGCCATCCCGTCCTGCTCGATGAATTGCTGGATGCCCGCAGCCTCTACGCGCCGCCCGATGCTTCCGGTGTGGCGGCCGAGATGGTGCACCGCATGGCGGAAACCGAGGATCTGGAGCGGCGCATGGATGTGCTGCGACAGGTCCAGCAGGTCAATCTGCTGCGCATCGCTGCGGCCGATCTGGCGGGGCAACTGCCGCTCATGCGCGTCAGCGACAAGCTGACCGAACTGGCCGAGGTGGTCCTGCGCCAGGTGCTGCTGCTGGCCTGGGCGGAGATGACGGCGCGTCATGGTCGGCCGCGCGAAGACGATCGCGTGGTGCAGTTCGCGATCGTGGCCTATGGCAAGCTGGGCGGCATCGAGCTGGGGTACGGCTCGGATCTGGACCTGGTCTTCCTGCACGACGGCAGCGCCACGGGTGGCGCGACCGACGGGGCGCGGGGCATCGACAACGCCACCTTCTTCGCCCGCCTCGCCCAACGCATCGTGCATTGGTTGACCGCTCCCACCGCCGCCGGCCGACTCTACGACATCGACACGCGGTTGCGGCCCAGCGGCCGGTCGGGTCTCCTGGTGAGCAGTCTCGCCGGCTTTGCTGATTATCAGCGCCACCACGCCTGGACCTGGGAGCATCAGGCCCTGGTTCGGGCGCGAGTCGTGGCTGGCCCGCCCAGCCTGACGGCGCAATTCGCGGCGATCCGGGCCGAGGTGCTGGGCAGCCCGCGCGCGCCCGAGGCGTTGCGCGCCGAAATCCGCGAGATGCGTGTGCGCATGCGCGAGGCGCTCGACAAACCGGCGCCAGGGTGCTGGGATCTCAAACACAGTCCGGGCGGTATCACCGACATCGAATTTATGGTGCAATACCTCGTTCTGCGTCATGCCCATGACCACCCCGCCCTGCTGCGCTGGACCGACAACATCCGACTGTTGGAAACCTTGGGGAGGCTCGATCTGCTTGCTACGGGGACGGCGACGATACTGTCGGACTGTTACCGGCGTCTGCGTCAGCGGATCCACGTGCTGAGCCTGCAGCAGACCGAAGCTGTGGTCGCCGAGACGGAGCTGGCGGCGGAACGGGCGCAGGTGCAGGCCTTGTGGCGGCAACTGCTGGAGGAGCCGGTGTGATTTCGGCTCCGGTGATTTTCACGGCAAATCTGGCGATGGAATCGGAATCATGGCGAAAGAGTTGATGGCGGACCGGGATGGCGTGATCTGGCTGGACGGCGCCCTGGTGCCCTGGCGGGAAGCCAAGGTCCACGTGCTGACGCACACACTGCATTACGGCATGGGGGTTTTCGAGGGCGTGCGCGCCTACAAGACAGCCCAGGGAACCGCCATCTTTCGCCTGGACGAGCACAACAAGCGATTCTTCCAGTCGGCGCACATTCTCAACATGCGCCTGCCGATGGACATCTCCACGCTTGCCGAGGCTCACGCCGCTGTGATCCGCGAAAACGGCCTGTCGGAGGCTTACATCCGGCCGATGGCCTTTCTCGGCGCCGAAGGCATGGGCCTGCGTGCGGACAATCTGCAGACCCACGTGATGGTGGCAGCCTGGCCATGGCCCAGCTATCTGGGGGCCGATACCCTGGAACGTGGCCTGGTGGTCAAGACATCCTCCTTCAGCCGGCACCACGTCAACATCACCATGTGCAAGGCCAAGGCCAACGGCAACTACATGAATTCCATGCTGGCACTGCAGGAAGCGCAGGCGGCCGGGGCCCACGAGGCGCTGCTGCTCGACCGTGAAGGCTTCGTGGCCGAAGGTTCGGGCGAGAACGTGTTCATCGTGCGCGACGGCGTGCTCTACACCCCCGAACTCACCGCTGCGCTCGACGGCATCACCCGCCGCACCATCATGACGCTGGCCGGCGAAATGGGCTTCGTGGTCAAGGAAAAACGCATCACCCGCGATGAGGTCTACATCGCCGACGAGGCCTTCTTCACCGGCACGGCAGCCGAGGTGACGCCGATCCGCGAACTGGACGGCCGCCGCATCGGTGCGGGTCACCGCGGGCCGATCACCGAGCGCCTGCAAAATGCCTATTTCGACGCCGTGTACGGCCGCGACGAGCGCCATGGCGATTGGCTGTTCCACGTTTAGCCGCACCGAGGTCATTCGGTTGGCGTCGTTCTGGCCATGGAAAGGCCGTTGGCGCTAGCATGATCGCGCGTCCGGTCCGGATTTGATGCATCGTCTGTCATGCCACGGCGCCGTCTCCGGCTCCGGGCTGGATCCCCAATCAACCCATGGAGGGGTTTCTTTCATGATTTCCTTTGCGTGCAGTGAGGACGAGCAATCCCTGCTCGATACCTTGGGGCGCTTTGCCCAAAACCAGCTCATGCCCGATGCCCGGGCCGCCGACCGCCGGCAATCGGTCGATCCTGCCGTGCGCGGCGCTTATCGGGAGATGGGCGCTCATCTCCTCGGTTTGCCCGAGGCGGCCGGCGGGATCGGCTTCGGCCTCACCGCCAAGATCCTGGCCGAGGAAGTTCTCGCGCGCAGCGATGCGGCCCAGACAGTGGGTCTGGATGACTTGGGCCTGGCGGCGCAGGCGGTCGTCGCGCTGGGGTCCGAGGCGCAGATCGCGCAGCTTCTCGGCGACGCCGAGCGCGTGTGGGCGCTGGCCAGCAGCGAGGCCGATCCCGCCGCGCATCTGGGCTACATGTCCACGGTCGCCCGCCGTCAGGGTGACGACTATGTGCTCAGCGGCGTCAAGACCTGTGTGTTCAACGCCGATCGGGCCGACCGGCTCGTCGTGCTGGCCCGCGCCGAAGACGGCGAAGGGTTGGCCGGCATCGCGGCGTTCGTGGTCGATGCCCGCGCGACGGGGGTTCAGGTCGCGCTCGAGGATCGCATGGGGCTGCGCGCCGGCCGTCCGTGTCGGGTCCAGATCGAGGGTGCGCCGGGCGTGCGGCTCACGGGTGCGGCGGATCCGGCGGCGGCGCTCACGCGCCTGTTCGACATCGGCCGGGTGGTGAACGCGGCGCGCATGGTGGGCGCGGCGCGCGGCGCCATGGGTTTTGCCGTCGATTATGCCCAGGACCGCAAGGCTTTCGGCAAACCGATCTGCGCGCATCAGGGGCTGGCGTTTTTCATCGCCGACATGGAAGTGGCGCTGGAATCGGCTCGCAATCTGGTGCTCAAGGCGGCGTGGCAGCTCGAGCGCGGTGAGGCGGCCACCGTGGCGGCCTGCAACGCGGCGATCTGCGCTACGGAGGCGGCGGTGAAGGTGACCGTCGATGCGGTGCAGGTCTTCGGCGGTGCCGGGTTCATGAAGGACATGCCGGTGGAGCGCTACATGCGCGATGTGCGCACGCTCGGCAATGCTCTGGGAACGCCCGAGGATCATGTCGCCGTGCTGGGCGAGGTGCTCTACGGACCGGAATCCCTGAAATCCGCAGCCAAGGACGGCAAGAAGGTGGCCCAGGCATGATCGACTTTACCCTGACTCCCCAGATGAAGATGGCGCGCGACATGCTCCACGCCGTCATGGACAAGAAAGTGCGGCCCTTGTGCCTGCAGGCCGATCAGGACGCCGGCTATCCGGACAGCTTCTACAAGGAGCTGATGCCGCTGGCGCAGGGCTTTTCCCTCGGCGGTGGCGGCGGCGCCAAGAAGGAAGGCGCGGCGGCCGATCCCATGGCGGGCGGCATGAAGGGCATGTCGCTGCTGGCGGTCGTGGCCGGCGAGGAACTGGGCTGGGGCGATCCGTCCATGGCGCTGGTGATGCCCGGTCCCGGCACCGGCGGACCGGCACTGGCGGCGCGCGGCACGCCCGAGCAGAAGGAAAAATACTTCGCCCAGCTCAAGGGACCACAGCCGCACTGGGCCGCCTACGGCCTGACCGAGCCGGGCACGGGATCGGACGCTGCCGCGATCCGCACCCGCTGCCGCAAGGACGGCGACCATTACGTGATCAACGGCACCAAGTGCTACATCTCCAACGGCGCCCGCGCCGAATGGACGCTGGTGTTTGCCACGATCGATCCCGCGCTGGGTCACGCGGGGCACCGCGTGTTCATCGTCGAGAAGGGCACGCCGGGTTTCAAGGTGGGCAAGCTCGAGGACAAGCTGGGGTTCCGCGCGACCGAGACCGCCGAGCTCGTGTTCGAGGAGTGCCGCGTGCCGGTCGACAACCTGCTCGGTGGCGAGGCGGCCTACGACCAGGGCGCCAAGGCCGGCTTCAAGACGGCGATGGAATTCTTCGATACCAGCCGGCCGCTGGTCGGCATCATGGCGGTGGGCATCGCCCGCGCCGCGTATGAGGAAGTGGTTCAGTTCGCGCGTGACAACTACCTGCTGTCCCGGCCCATTCCGCGCTATCAGGCGATCAAGGACCGGCTGGCCGAGCTGCAGCGCAAGATCGACGCGGCGCGCCTGTTGTGCTGGAAGGCGGCGTGGATGGCCGACAACGGCATCCGCAACACCAAGGAAGCCTCGATGGCCAAGCTCTACGGGCCGCAGGTCGGGATGGAGGTCACCTCCTACGCCGTCCAGCTCATGGGCGCGCACGGCACGCTCAAGGGCTCGTTGTCCGAAAAGCTGTTCCGCGATGTGAAGGTGTTCGACATTTTCGAGGGCACCCACCAGATCCAGCAGATGGTGGTGGCGCGCAACCTGTTCGAGCGTGTGCAACTCAGCACCTCAGGCGAGGTGCTGAACTGACGCAAGAGCCGACCGGGGCGCGGCTTTGCTCCGGTCGGCCCATCCGCCGCGACATCGCGCCCTCATTGTCCTGACCGCACTCCCATCGTGCGGCGGCACCAGAATTGCAACGAGTCTTCCTGTAGCCTCGGCGTGACCGCGCGCAAGACCTTCTGGAGTGAGCATGGATGGGATGACCAAGCCGCAATTGGATACCTTCCCGGAAGACGAACGCACCGGGTTGGACAAAGACGTCATCAAGCGCGCGTTTTTGGATCATCTGTTCTTCAGTCAGGGCAAGTTTCCGGCCTTGGCGACGATGAACGACTACTACCTTGCTCTGGCCTACACGGTCCGCGATCGGATGCTGCATCGCTGGATCAGCACGGCTGCTGCCTATACCGAGCAGGGCGCACGCACGGTCTGCTATCTGTCCGCCGAATTCCTGCTCGGTACGCATCTCGGCAACAACCTCATCAACCTCGGCATCTACGCCGCGGCGCGCGAGGCCGTCGAGGAACTGGGCCTGGATTTTCCGGAGCTGCTGCGACAGGAGGAAGAACCCGGCCTCGGCAATGGCGGCCTGGGGCGTCTGGCGGCCTGTTTCCTCGATTCCATGGCCACTTTGGAGATTCCGTCGCTGGGTTACGGCATCCGCTACGAGTTCGGCATCTTCGATCAGGACATCGTCGACGGCTGGCAGGTGGAAAAGACCGACAAGTGGCTGCGTTTCGGCAATCCCTGGGAAATCCAGCGCGCCGAATGGGCGGTCGAGGTCATGCTGGGCGGGCATACCGAGCATTACCGCGACGAGCATGATCAGCTGCGGGTGCGCTGGGTACCGCACCGCGTGATCAAGGCCATGCCCTACGACACGCCGATCCTCGGCTATCGCAATTGCACCGCCAACACGCTGCGGCTGTGGCGCGCGGAGGCGCCGGAATCCTTCGATTTCAGCGTGTTCAATCGGGGCGATTACTACGGCGCGGTGGATCGCAAGATCATCTCGGAAAACATCACCAAGGTGCTCTACCCCAACGACGAGGCGATGGAAGGCAAGGCGCTGCGGCTGGAACAGCAGTACTTCCTGGTCTCCGCCTCGCTGCAGGACATGTTCCGCATCCTCGATCGTCAGCATGTTCCGGTCACGCGGTTCCACGAGAAATTCGCCGCGCAGATGAACGACACCCACCCGGCGCTTGCGGTGGCCGAACTCATGCGGCTTTTGATCGACGTGCGGCACCTGCCGTGGGACACGGCTTGGGAGATCACCCAAAAGACCCTGGCCTACACCAACCACACGCTGCTGCCCGAAGCACTGGAGCAATGGCCGCTCGATCTGTTCCGTCGTTTGCTGCCGCGCCACCTGGAAATCATCTACGAGATCAACGACCGTTTTCTGGAACAGGTGCGAGTGCGCTATCTGGGTGACCCCGAGCGAGTCGCGCGTCTGTCACTCATCAACGAGCATGGGGCGCGCAGCGTGCGCATGGCGCACCTGGCGTGTGTCGGCAGTCATGCCATCAATGGCGTGGCGGCGCTGCACACCGAGTTGCTCAAGCAGACCGTGCTGAAGGATTTTCATGATCTGTGGCCGGAGAAATTCTCCAACAAGACCAACGGCGTCACGCCGCGGCGCTGGGTCTTCCTCTCCAATCCGCGCCTGACGCGGCTCATCACAGAGGCCATCGGGCCGGGCTGGACCACGGATCTGGCGCTTCTGGAACGACTCGCGCCGCTGGCCGAGGACAGTGACTTCCGGGAGCGCTGGCAGGCCGTCAAGCAGGCCAACAAGGCCGATCTGGCGCGCTTCGTGGATGTGCGATTCGGCGAGCGGATCGATCCGGCCACGCTGTTCGACGTGCAGGTCAAGCGCATCCATGAATACAAACGCCAGCACCTCAATGCCCTGCACATCGTCGCGACCTATCTGCGGCTCAAGAACGATCCGGGCCGCGATTTCGTGCCACGCACCTACCTCTTCGGCGGCAAGGCGGCGCCGGGGTATCACATGGCCAAACTGATCATCAAGCTGATCAACAGCGTCGGCAGCGTCGTGAACAGTGATCCAGACGTGGCCGGGCGGCTGAAGGTGTTTTTCATGCCCAACTTCCATGTCAGCAACGGCCAGCGCATCTATCCCGCGGCGGATCTGTCGGAGCAGATTTCGACGGCCGGCAAGGAAGCCTCGGGCACGGGCAACATGAAGTTCACGCTGAACGGCGCGCTGACCATCGGCACGCTCGACGGCGCGAACGTGGAGATCCGCGAGCGCGTGGGCGCGGAGAATTTCTTCCTGTTCGGGCATACCGAGGCGCAGATCGCCGGCTTGCAGCGGGCGGGTTACCGGCCCGGCGACCTTTATCATGGCAACGAGGAATTGAAAGCGGTCATCGATCTCATCGGCTCAGGCTATTTCTCGCGTGGCGACCGCAATCTGTTCCGGCCGTTGATCGACAATCTGCTGCACCACGATCCGTTTTTCGTCCTCGCCGACTTCGCCGCCTACCTCGCCTGCCAGGATCAGGTCGACATGGCCTATCGGGACCGGGATGGGTGGAACCGCATGGCCATCCTGAACACTGCGCGCGCGGGGGTTTTCTCATCGGATCGGTCCATCCGTGAGTATCAGCAGGAGATCTGGAAGGTGCCGTCGGTGCCGATCACCCTGATCGATCCGGACGACGTCAAGGTGAGCGTGATGCAGTGATTCCGCGCTTGACTGTGGCACAGTCCGCTGGCGAGACTTGAGCGTCGATGCAGCAGCCGAGGACGTTTCCCATGCGACACATGATGCTGGCGATCGTTGCGATGACGTTGGCACTGCCTGCGCAGGCAGCGCTGGAGCCGTTGGCCGATCACGAACTGCGCCAGGTTTCGGGTCAGGCCCAGCCACTGGTCTACGATCCGCCGCCCTTCGTGGATCGGCTGGATGCCTTGTCTCAAAGCCTCGCCGATGCGGGATGGCTGGTCGCCGCCGCGCTGATCGGGCAGCAGGCGCGTTTTCTCGGAAGGGTGTTCGACGGCTGTCCCCGCGGCGCCTATTGCGCGCTTTGAAGGCGGATCGGGTCTGCGCAAAGAGATGCGGCCGTCGCGCGTTTGGTGACGGCCGCAGGCTTCAACCCAGGTGGCGCTTCCAGAACGCCAGGCTGCGCTCCCAGGCCAGATTGGCAGCCGCCGGATCGTAGACCTCCGGACGGTCCTGATTGACGAAGGCATGGTCGGCGTCGTAGCGATAGATTTCGCAGGATCGACCGGCCGCCTTGAGTGCGGCCTCAAAGGCATCCACGGCCGCTGGCGTGCACCAAGTGTCCTGATTGGCGAAGTGAGCCTGTAGCGGCACCCGCACATCGGCAGGATCGACCACGCCCGCGGGCGGCAAGCCGTAGAAGATCACGGCAGCTGCCAGCTCCGGGACGCGCACCGCGCCCAGCAGCGTGATGGCGCCGCCCATGCAAAACCCGGTCAGCCCGACCTTCTTGCCCTGGGCGGCGAAAAACTGCGCCGCGCCGCGTACGTCTTGATCGGTCGCCTCAAGAAAATTCAAGGAATTCATCTGCCTGGCGGCCTGATCCGCGTCGTGGTAGGGCACGACGATGCCTTGAAAGAGATCCGGCGCCAGCGCGTGATAGCCCGACGCCGCCAACCGATCACATAGACCCTTGATCTGCTCCTGCAAGCCCCACCATTCCTGGATCACCACGATGCCGGGTGCGCGCGGATCTTCGGCCTCGGCCAGATAGCCTTGCGCCGTGCGGCCGTCGGGACGCGTGTAGCTTATGAACCTGCTCATTGCTCGTCTCCTTCCGTCAGGGTTGTGCACCGAATCCGGGAAGCAGTCGGGGTCCGATTGCCGGAGTGTCCGCTACCTGCTCGGTGGCTGGCGGGTTCCGTTCCTGCGTCTGAGCAATCCAGTTCATGAGGTGGCCAATCGCTGCGTCGGTCGCCTCGCCCAGCCCCCGTACCGCCCCGGCAGCCCCGGCTGGCGTCGCCACGCGGCGCTCGATCGGAGGCATCACGAACTGCCGCCTGGACCGGGGTTCCTTCAGGACGGCCTGCAGCGCGACCACGGCCTCGGAGCGCAGCGCGCTCTGTTCCTGTTCGAATCGCACCAGCCGGACTTCGAGGCGATAGCGCGGATTGCCGGCCCCCGGGCTGCCCTGCGAACTGATCAGCAGCGTCTGTTGCAGGCGGTCGAGTACCAGCTCCCGCGGCGAGGCGACCCAATAATCGTCGGGATAGGCCTGCAGGGCGGTCGCATCTGTGCCCGAACGTCGATAGCGCACGGCAGGATCGTTGAGCCAGGGCGGCGCTTCGACAGCCAGTACCGGAATCTCCCCCAGGACCACCGGCTGAGGGGGTGGCAACCAGCCGAGATCATGCGGGGTCGGGGGCGGCGGTCGCCGATTGGGCAACAGCTCGGCGCAACCGCCAAGCAGCGCTGCGAGCAGCAGGATCGGGATCAAGGCGAGTGGCCGTGCTCTCATGGCGAACGGTTCCCTTGGCGGTCGGGGGATTCGGTTCGGGCGCCGCGATTGCGACCGTAGAGGATGCTGGAGGGATCGCGCCTCAGTTCGTCGCTGAGCCGCTCCAGGTTGCGCGCCGCCGCTTCGATCTCGCGCAGGGTGGCCTGCGTGGACGGCAGCGTTTCCACCAGGAAGGTCTGACCCGCGCTTTCGGCCAGATTACCCAGCGTGTTGAGCTGAGCGGTGGCCTGGCGCACCTGGGTGATGGTGGTTTCCAGCTCTTTCGCGATCTGTTCGACACGGGCCATGGTCTTGCCGCCGTCCTCGCTCATCTTGGGCAGGGCTTCGATGAGGGGCTCGAGACGCTGGGTGAACTCCGCGACCTTGCGCGTCGTCATCTCCACGTTTTCCATGATCTGGCGCAGGTTCTCCTGGTTCTGGGGACCCAGTGCCTCTTTCATCTGCCCCATCAGATCCTGGAACTGCTTGAGCATCGCCTGTCCGGCGTCCCCCAGCGATTCGAACAAGGACGGGCGCATGGGGATGCGAGCCGGCCGATCCTGGCGGGTCTCGAGGCGCGGGGCGTCGGGCGGCCCGTCATCGGCCAGCTCCACCTGCGCCAGGCCTGTGATACCCATATAGCGCAAAGTCGCGTAGGTGTTCACCGTGATGGGAATGTCGGGCTGGATCTCGATGCGGATGTGAATGTCCCGGCTGCCGTCGTGCGCAAACTCGACTTGGGTGACCTGACCGATTTCGACACCGCGATAACGGACGGTGGAGTAAGGCACCAGACCGGATATGGCGCCCTGCGTCGTGATCAGGTAGGGCGTCCTGGCCTGGCGGGCATCGTTCAGCCAGAGCGACGCCAGCGCGGCAGCGAGCCCCAAGCCGATCACGAACAGGCCGGTCAGCAGGGCATAGGACCGATTCTCCATCGTACGTCACTGCCTTTTCGAAAGAAGACGGCCGCCGCGGTGGCCATGAAAATAGGATTGGATGAACGGATGATCGCAGGCAATCACCTCGTCCAGTGTCCCGATCACGATCAGCTTGCGATCAGCCAGCACGGCAATTCGGTCGCACAGGTCGACCAAGGTGTCGAGATCGTGGGTGACCAAGGCCACGGTGAGCCCCAGCGTGCTGCGCAATTCGGCAATGAGATCGACGAATAGTTCGCTGGCCACGGGGTCGAGTCCTGAGGTCGGCTCGTCGAGCAGCAGCAACTCGGCGTCGAGCGCGAGCGCGCGAGCCAGCCCCACACGCTTGATCATGCCGCCGGACAGTTCGGCCGGGTAGCGCCGACCGTCCTCAGGCTTCAGGCCCACCATGGCAAGCTTGAGCCGCACCAGTTCCTGGATCAGCGCGGCGTCGAGCACACGCAATTCCCGCAGTGGCAACGCCACATTGTCAGCCACCGACAGGGCTGTGAACAGCGCGCCATGCTGGAACAGCACACCCCAGCGTTGGCGCAGCGCCTGGATGTGATGCGTCCGACGACCGCTGAACACCGGCTCGCCGAAGGCATGCACCTCTCCCGCGCTGGGGGTTTGCAGCCCGATCATCTCGCGCAGCAACGTCGTTTTCCCCGAGCCCGACCCCCCGACCAGCCCCAGCACTTCGCCGCGACGCACGCTGAGATCGATGCCGTCGTGCACCACCTGCGCACCGAAGCGCGTGACGATGCCGCGCATCTCGATGACCGTCGGCGACGGAGCGCTCATTCCTGCCACCCGATGTCGCGCAGGCTCACGGCAAAAACCGCATCGGTCAGGATCACCAGCGTAATCGCCGTCACGACCGCGTTGGTGGTCTCGTACCCCAGGCTCTCGGTGTTGGGCTTGATGCGCAAGCCGAAATGGCAGGACACCAGGCCGATCACGATGCCGAACGCAATCGATTTAACGAGTGCGATCCAATAGGTCACGATGGGGATCGCTCCCGGCAGATCGCTCAGGAATTGCCCGAAGGTGATGTTGAGTTCGCTCTGTGCCACCAGCATGCCGCCGAAGATGGCGGCAGCCATGGTCCAGAAGGCGAGCAGGGGCATGGTGATGGCCAGCGCGATGACCTTGGGCAGCAGCACGCGCTTGAAGGGCGAGATGCCCATGGTGGCCAGCGCATCGAGTTCCTGGGTCAGCCGCATCACGCCGAGCTCGGCCGTAATGGACGAGCCCGATCGGCCCGCGATGAGAATGGCCGCGAGCAGTGGGCCCAGCTCGCGCGTCACGGCCAGCCCCATGAGGTTGACGATGAAGCGCTCGCCACCCAGCATCCGCAGTTGCAGCGCCGAAAGATAGCTCATGACGATGCCGATCAGGAGGCCCACCAGGCCCGTGATGAGCAGCGCCCGGCTCCCTGTCTTGTGGACATTTGCGGAGATCTCGCGCCAGGGGATGCGATTCGGGCGCGCCGGGAAGCTGAGCATGTCGAGTGTCAGCTGCCCCAGCAAGGCGATGAGCTGGCGCAGATGCGTCAGCCCCGAGAGAATCGCACCGCCCAGACGCGCCACCCATTCCAGCGGCTTGCGCCGCGGGGCTCGTGCCGGCGGGGGCAGCTGTTCCAGCCGTTGGAACAGCGGCTCGTACTCGGTGCGCAGCCGAAGATGGGGCGGCCGGCGCTGTCCCCAATGTCGCCAGAGCAGCAGGGCGCCGGCGCTGTCGAGGCTCTCGATCGCTTCGAGGTCCCACACCTCGTCCGGCCGCTTGCCGCAGCGACGGAGTTGCTTGCGCAGCGTGCCCAGGCGGCCCGACAGATGACGCAATACCCAAGGCCCGGTGAGGACGATGCGCGGCGCGCCGTCGTCTTCATTGCGCTGCAGACGCGGGACTTCAGGCGTCATGGGGGGGGTGTTCCCGGTTCCGGATCGAAGCGCGCGCGCGCGCGCCGGTAGAGCGCCGAGATGTCCTCATGGCCGAAGCCCCCAGCCATCAGCGCCTGGTAGTCGGCCCGGACCGCCTCCACGAGAGGCAGACGGCCATGGCATTGTGCCGCGAGTTGCTCGCAGATGGCGAGATCCTTGGCGTGCAGGGCAATTCTGAAGCCGGTTTCGAAGCGGTTCTGGATCATGGTCGGGCCGCGGTGGGTGAGGAACCAATTGCCAGCCGCACCGCTGCCGATCACTTCGATGACCCGGTCCAGCGGCAGGCCGGCGGCGTCACCCAGCGCCAGCGCCTCCGTTACCGCTGCAGCGATCCCTGCCGCCATGACCTGATTGACGGCCTTCGTGGCTTGTCCCGCACCCACCGACCCCATCCAGGCGATCTGCCGAGTCATGGCCGCCAAGACCGGCCGCGCGCGCGCCAGCGTACCTGGTTCGCCGCCGACCATGGCGACCAGAGTCGCCTGGCGCGCCCCTTCGACGCCGCCGGACACCGGGCAGTCGAGAAAATCGGCGCCGCGTGCGCGGACGGTCTCGGCGGCTCGTTGCGCCGTCTCTGGCGCCACGGTGGAGCAGTCCACCACGATTTGCCCCGACCCAAGCGCAGGCGCAAGGGCATCGATCACACCCAGCACATCCTCATCCGCCGATACGCACAGCACCAGCACGTCGCATCGGCGCGCCAGATCGGCCGGATCCGCAGCGACGTCGCAGCCGGTCTCCTGTGCGAGCGCCTCGACCTTGGCGGATGTGCGGTTCCAGACGGCGGTGAGCAGCCCCGCGCGGGCGAGGTTGCGCGCCATCGACAGGCCCATGGCGCCGAGTCCGATGAAGCCCGCGCGGGGAATCATGGCCAGCGTTGCAGATAGGTGGAGCCGTAGAGCCCGGCGGTGAGTTCGGCCAGGAAGGCCTCGGCCTGGGCGGGCTCCAGCCCTGCGCGGGTGATTTTCTCGCGATAGGCCATGGCGAGCTGATCCGGTGCGAAGTGCACATAGCTCAGCAGTTGATCGGCGCTGTCGCCACGCTCCGGCCCGACCAGCCGATAACCGCCTTGGCCGTCCAGTTCCACATTGACGGCGTCGGTGTCCCCGAACAGGTTGTGCATGTCGCCCAGGATTTCCTGGTAGGCGCCGATCATGAAAAAGCCCAGCAGGTAGGTTTCCTGGGGCTCGACTGCATGCAGGGCGAGGGTGGGCGCGAGTCCATCCTGTTCGACATACTGGTGGATGCAGCCGTCCGAATCGCAGGTGAGATCCTCGATGATGCCGCGCACGTTGGCTGGCTCGTTCAGTCGCTGCAAGGGCATGACGGGGAAGATCTGGTCGATCGCCCATACGTCGGGCAGGGACTGAAACAGCGAGAAATTGCAGAAAAACTTGACGGCCAGCTTTTCCTCGAGCTGGGCCAGGATCTCGCGGTGGCCGCGTCGGGCCGGGTCGAGCCGATTCATCAGACGCTGGCACAAGGCGGTATAGACGTGCTCGGCAAAGGCGCGCTCGCGCAGATCGAGCAGGCCATGGGTGTACATGGCCTGGGCTTCGGACACCCAGTGCACCGCTTCATGGAACAGCTCGGCCGGCGCGGTATCTTCGATGTGGGTATAGCCGTTCCAGAGGTCGTGCAGCAGTGAGGGTGCGTCCGGGGGCGGTGGCGCCAAAGCTGCGGGATCCACGTGGGGCGCCTCGCTGTCGATGACCTGGGTGATGAGGAGGGCATGGTGCGCGGTCATGGCGCGTCCGGCCTCGGTGATGAGGTCCGGCTCGGGCAGGCCGTGTGCCTGGCAGGTCTCCTTCAGGACGTGCACGACCACGTTCGCGTACTCGGCCACCGAGTAGTTCATGGAGCAGGCGCTGCGCGAGCGGGTGCCCTCGTAGTCGACGCCCAGGCCGCCGCCCACGTCGACGTAGCGCAGGGGGGCGCCCAGCCGATGCAGATCGGTGAAATAGCGCGCCGCCTCGGTCAGGCCGCGCCGGATGTCGCGCACATTGGCCATCTGTGAGCCCATGTGGAAGTGCAGCAACTGCACGCAGTCGAGCAAGCCGGCGGCTTCGAGCTGCCCGATGCAGCTCAGTACCTGCGTGGCGGAAAGACCGAACTTCGATTTTTCACCGCCGGTGTTCTGCCAGTTGCCGGTGCCGAGGTTGGCCAGCCGCACCCGTACGCCGAGCAGCGGCCGTACCCCGAGTTGGGCGGATTCGCGGATCACCGTCGCCACCTCGGAAGGCTTTTCGATCACGATCACGGCTCGCAAGCCGAGGCGCCGGGCGATGAGCGCGCGGCGGATGTAGTCGCGGTCCTTGTAGCCGTTGCAGATGATCAGGCTGCCGGGGCGGGCCAGCGCCAGCACGGCCATGAGTTCGGGTTTGCTGCCGGCCTCGAGGCCGACGCGCTCGCCGCCGTGGCGGATGATTTCCTCCACCACGGTGCGCTGTTGATTCACCTTGATCGGATAGACGGCAGTGTAACGGCCGCCATAGCCGTGATCGGCGATGGCCGTGTCGAAGGCGCTGCACAGGGTGTCGACCCGGTCGTGGAGGATGTCCGAAAACCGCACCAGAATGGGCAGGTTCAGGCCCGATTGGATCATGTGCTGGGCCAGTTCGGGCAATGGGATCCGGCCACGTGCGGGGTCCCGCAGGGGTACGGCCACGAGTCGGCCCTGTTCGTCCACATCGAAATAGCCTTCGCTCCATTCGGGCACGTTATAGCGGTCGCGGGCGGAAAACGAGGCGGCATCACGGGTCATGCAGGAAACCATCGATGAGGGGCGGGAGGTCCGGGAAGCCTAAAAGATTCTCACCGATGCGGTAAAGCAAACGATGATGACGCTGTCACACGGATGCGTGATCGGCGTGGCTATAATCGGGCCCCGCAGCGATCTTTTGGGGGCATACATGAGCGTGGACAGTGAGTGGTTTACGGAATTCTACGAGCCGGGCGGTAGCGCCTTCGGGCTCAAGGTCAAGGCGAAACTGCATGAAGAACAGTCCGCCTATCAGCACATCGAGATCTACGACACCGAAACCTTCGGCCATCTGATGGTGATCGACGGCTGCGTCATGCTCAGCCAGCGCGACAATTTCCTGTATCACGAGATGATGGCGCACCCGGCGCTGTTCACGCACGCCGCGCCGCGCCGCGTGGTCGTCATCGGCGGCGGCGACTGCGGCACGCTGCGCGAGGTGCTGCGCCACGACATCGTGCAACAGGCCATGCAGGTCGAGATCGACGAGCGCGTGACGCGCCTCGCCGAGCGCTATTTCCCGGAATTGTGCGAGGCGAACGGCGATCCGCGCGCCGACTTGCGCTTCGAGGACGGCATCGCCTGGTTCTCAGCCGCCCCGGCCGGCAGCGTCGATGTGGTGATCGTGGACAGCACCGATCCGGTCGGTCCGGCCGAAGGGCTCTTTTCCGAGCCGTTCTATCGCGACGTGCACCGCGTGCTGGCGCCGGGCGGCCTCATCGTGCAGCAGAGCGAATCGCCGCTGTATCACGTCGATCTGCTCTGCAGCGTCCATGGCGCCCTGCGCCGGGCCGGATTCGCCGACGTCAAGACCCTGCATTATCCGCAGCCGGTCTACCCGTCGGGCTGGTGGAGCGCCACGCTGGCCTGCAAGGACGGTCCCGTCCGCCCCATGCGGCTGGAAGCGGCGCGCAAGGCCGCCTTCCCGACGCGTTACTACTCGGTGGATATGCACCAGGCGGCCTTCGTGCTGCCGCCCTACCTTGCGGATGCCTTGGCGGATGTCGCCGGCTGAATGCCGCCGACGCCCTATCTGCGTGGATGCGCGCGTTCCGGGATCAGGCTGGCCAGCCCCCGGAACGCGGTGTCCGGCGCCGTCACCAGATAAACAGGAATGGCCGCGAGGTAGTCGCGGTAGCGCCCCTTGGCGCAGAAGCGTTCCATGAACGGCGAGGCGCGCAGCGGTTCGATGAGGTCCGGCAGGATGCCGCCGCACAGGTACACGCCGCCGCGCGCGCCCAGGGTCAGCGCCAGATTGCCGGCCACGGTGCCCAGGAACCCGAAGAAATAGCCCAGGGCTTCATCGGCGAGGGCTGCCCGGCCTGCCCGCATGGCCACCTCCGGCGGCGCGGCAAGGGCGGGCGCGCCTGCCGCGGCGGCCAGATGGTTGTACAGCGCCAGGAGCCCCGGACCGCTGACCACCCGTTCGGCCGACACATGGCCCCATTCACGTCGCAAGCCATCGAGCAGGGCGCTTTCCCGGTCGTTCGCGGGCGCCAGCGTCACATGCCCCCCTTCGCCCGCCAGCGCCAGCCAGCCGGTTTCGTGTGGCAGGAGACCGGAGACACCCAGGCCGGTGCCGGGGCCGATGACGGCCAGCGGCGCGTGCGGCCAAGGTTCGCCCGGATTCAGCGCGATCCGCTCGTCTGGGGCCAGGCGGGGAATGCCCAATGCCTGGGCGGTGAAGTCGTTGACGAGGCGCACGGCGTCCAGATCGAGCGCCGCGGCCAGCGCGGCCGGTTCGAGCCGCCAGCCGCGATTGGTGAGCGTCACCGATCCATCCCGCTCCAGCGGGCCCGCAACGGCCAGGATCGCGCTGTGAGGCGCCGGCAGGTTCTGGCTGGCCAAGTGATGACGCACGACGGCCGTGAGATCGGGAAATTCGCGGTTGCGATAGCGGCCGATGGCGCCGTGCTGTCCATCCTGATACAGCGTGAGTCGCGTATGAGTCCCGCCGATATCGCCCAGTAGATGGCTGTGGGGCCGGATCTGTCCGCTCATGCGCCGTCTCCTCGTCCTCGGGCGTGCCGCGCCAGTCTAGCAGCCGCTGGCGTCCGACCGAGACTCGCCTGCGCCGGTGCGGGCCGCTAGACTGCCGCCTCGTCTATCGCGAACGGTTTATGCGCCATGTCCCAGCCAGCCTATCCGCCCGAAGATCCTGTCATCCTGGCTGCGGTGCGCATGGCCTTGGCCGAAGACGTGGGCGCCGGGGACGCCACGGCGAGCCTCATCCCCGACCGACCGGCCCGCGCCCGGCTGATCTGCCGCGAGCCGGCAGTGCTGTGTGGTCGCCCCTGGTTCGATGCGGTCTACCGCACGCTCGAGCCGCAGGTGCGGGTGCACTGGCAGGCCGCCGATGGCGCACCGCTCGCGGCGGGGCAGACGGTGTGCGAGATCGAAGGCCCTGCACCGGCCATTCTGACCGGCGAGCGCACAGCGCTGAATTTCCTGCAGACCCTTTCGGGCACCGCTACCCTCACGCGCCGCTACGTCGAGGCGGTTGCGGGCAGCCGCGCGCGGATCTTCGACACCCGCAAGACCCTGCCGGGATTGCGGGCGGCCCAAAAGTACGCGGTGCGGTGCGGCGGCGGCTGCAACCAGCGCATGGGCCTGTTCGATGCCATGCTGATCAAGGAAAACCATATTGCCGCGGCCGGCGGGCTCACCGCTGCCGTGCAGGCCGCTCGCCGCTGCCATCCGGCGCTGCCTCTGCAGGTCGAGGTCGAGACACTCGAGCAGCTCGACGAAGCGCTCGACCTCGAGATCCAGTCGGTGCTGCTCGACAATTTCGATATCGCCCAACTCGAGCGGGCCGTGGCCCTGCGCGATCAGCGGGGTGTTGCGGCCGAGCTCGAAGCCTCGGGTGGCGTCGCATTGGACACCGTGGCACGCATTGCCGCGACCGGGGTCGACCGCATTTCCGTCGGCGCACTGACCAAACATGTGCATGCCGTGGATTACTCCCTGCGCATGGCGGATTGACAGATGCGCGCGGATTGCCTATTGGCGCAAGCCGCTAACGCGCCTACAATGCCCGCCAATTTCGCGGTTTCATCCGTGCATTGACGCACGCCGAACCGCTCTCCTGAATTGCGAGTTACAGCAATGGACGCAGTGACCACACCCCGCGTGCGGGGTAGTGCATCTCCGTGGCCCGTCACGGTCGCCGTGATGCTGGGCACCCTGATGGTCATTCTCGACATGACCATCGTGAATGTGAGCCTGCCGCACATGATGGGCTCGCTCGGCGCGACCTCCGAGCAGATCACCTGGGTGCTCACCTCGTATATCGTGGCCGAGGCGGTGATGATCCCGCTCAGCGGCTATCTGGCGAACCGCTTCGGCCGGCGCAACGTCATCCTGGTCAGCATCGTCGGGTTCGTGATCAGTTCCGGCCTTTGCGGTCAGGCCGGCACGCTGACCGAGATGGTGATCTTCCGCATCCTGCAAGGGCTTTTCGGCGCGCCCGTCATTCCGCTTTCGCAGTCGACCCTGCTCGACACCTTCCCGGCCCAGGAACGCGGCAAGGCGATGGCCATCTTCGGCATCGGCGTGCTCATGGCCCCCGCTTTGGGCCCGACGCTGGGCGGCTACATCACCGAGCACTGGGATTGGCGCTGGGTGTTCTACATCAACGTGCCGGTCGGCATCATCAACATTCTGCTCGCTTGGGCCGTGCTGCCCGATACCGAACACCGGCGCGATCGCATCGACCTGTTCGGCGCCTTCTGCATGGTGCTCGGCATCGGCGCGCTGCAATATGTGCTCGATCAGGGCAACCATGAAAACTGGTTCGAATCGAACGTCATCATCTACGGCACCGTTCTGGCGATCGTGATGCTGACGGTCTTCTGCACACGGGCCTGGAAGCGCCCGGACTCGGTGCTGCAGCTCAATCTTCTCCGCGACCGCAATCTCGCCACGGCCTCTTTTCTGATGATGTGCTTCGGTCTCGGCCTGTTCGGCACCATCGTGCTGCAGCCGATCCTGCTGCAGGAGCTGTTGGGCTATCCCGCCTCGACCACCGGCCTCATCATGGCGCCGCGCGCGCTGTGCAATGCGGTGACCATGGCCATCGTCGCACCCAACATCCAGCGCATCGGTGCGCGGACGCTGGTGGCACTGGGCATCGTCATCATGGCCTGTGGGTCATGGATGATGAGTCATTACAACCTGTTCATCAGCCCTTGGTGGGCTGTTGTGCCGGGCATGATTCAGGGCGTGGGGCTGGGCATGGTCTTCGTGCCGCTCGCGACCATCGCGTTCGATACCATCCCCGAGGGCACCTCGGACCAGGGCTCGACCATCTTCAACCTTGCGCGCACGATCGGCAGTTCAATCGGCATTTCCGTGGTGACCACCATTCTGTCGCGCGACACGCAGGTGCAGTGGAATCAGCTGGGCGGACACATCAACCCCTACAATCCGGCCATGCATGAATTCCTGGCCAGCCGCGGCATGACCATGGATCACCCCCTGGCGCCGTATGCGCTGGCGGCCGAGCTGGGCAAGCAGTCCACCATGGTCGCCTTCGTCAACGATTTCTGGTTCATCACCGTGGCGATGCTCGCGCTGTGCCCCTTGGTGCTGCTCATGCGCGACAGTGGCAAGGGACTCGATCTTTCTGCCATGCATTGAGCAATTTCATTCTGATCGGGCAACACATGCTTTCCGGCGGTTCCCATGGATGGGCCGCCCATTTCAAAGAGGTCGACGAGATCATGCGCATTCTCTGGGCATTCGTGGGGATTCTCGCCTTGGCGGGGGCGGCGTTTGGCATTCACGCCTACAGCGAGCATCGCGAACATTTTCCCACCACCAATGACGCCTATGTGCGGGCGAACGTCATCAGTGTCGCGGCCCAAGTGCCGGGCGAGGCTATCGAAGTGGCGGTTGAGGACCACGCGCTGGTCAAGGCCGGACAGACCCTGATTCGCATCGATGAGCGGCCGTTCCGGATTCAGCTCGCACAAGCCGAGAACAAGGTGATCCAGGCCACGCAGTCGATAGACGCCGCCAATGCGCAGATCGCGGCAGCCGAAGCCCAGATCGCCGTGCGCAAGGCGCAGCTGCGCAACGCCGAATTGCAGGCACGCCGCGTGTTCAACCTGAGCGCGCAGAATTCGATGCCCAAGTCCGCAGCCGATACGGCGCAGGAAGGACTCACCAGCGCGCAGGCCGGGCTGGCCGCGGCCGAGGCGAATCTGCGCCAGGCCATCGTCATGCGCGGTTCGCCCGGCGAAAACAATGAACGCCTGAAAGAAGCTCGGCTGTTTCTGGAAAAGGCGCAACTCGATCTCAGCCATGCTCATCTCGAGGCGCCCTGCAACGGTCGCGTGGCCAATCTCAGCCTGCGGCCGGGTGAACTGGTCCAGCCCGGCCGCCCGCTGTTCAGCATCGTCTGCAGCGATGAATACTGGGTCTATGCCAACTTCAAGGAAACCGAACTGGCACGCATCCGTCCGGGTCAGCATGCCGAGATCAAGGTCGACATGTACCCTGGCGAGGTCTTCCACGGGCTGGTGCAGAACATCGGCCCGGGCAGCGGCACCGCGTTTTCCATGCTGCCGCCCCAGAATGCCACCGGCAACTGGGTCAAGGTCACCCAGCGCGTTCCGGTACGCATCCTGATCACCGACCCGCGCGACAGCGCCCCCTTGCGCGTGGAGACCAGCGCCGAGGTGACCATCGATACCGGTAAAGGTGAACAGCCATCTGGTTTTGCCCACGATTACCACGGCCAGATCGGTCCGAACGGACCGACCTTGCAAGCCCACGCCGCAGCCGAGACGACCGCGCACCTGATGCCTTGACAACAAAGCCGGGCCGTGGGGATGGCCGCGGCTCGGCCTGAGCGGCGCCTTCACGGGATGGACATCCGAAAAAGGCTGGCGCGGGCGACCATTGCGGCGATAATGACCTCAGGCGAGGCTGCTTGGGGAATGCCGCGATGACCATCGAGCGTGTGGACGTCAATCGGGGGATCGGCTGGATTCAGGACGGATGGGCGGGTTTCATCCGCCTGCCGGGGCTCTGGATCCTGCTGATGCTGGTTTTACTGGCGATCGTGGTGATCCTGAACCTGCTGCCGTGGGTCGGATCGCTGCTCGTGGCGCTCATCAGCCCGGTGCTCGGCGCCTGTGCCCTGGAGGCGGCCCGGCGCAGCGCCGGTGGCGCAGACTTCACGCTGTCCGTTCTCCTCGAACCCACCGCACGCAGTGGGGTCTTGAACAATCTGCTGGTGCTTGGCGCCGTTTCCCTCGCGGTCAACGCCCTGATCATGGGGCTGGGGCTGATGTTCATCGGCTCGACCGCGCTGGGCATGGGCATGATGCACGGCGGCGAGGGTGCCTGGGTGGGCTTCGGGGCCGGCGCGCTGATCAGCATTCCGTTGATGCTCGCCCTGCACCTGCTGCTGTCCGCCGCGCTCTTTTTTGCCGTGCCGCTCGTGATGGCCGAGCGCGAGCCCCCGTTGCAGGCGATGCAAACCAGTCTCAAGGCCTGTCTGGTCAACTGGGCGCCGCTGCTTCTGTTCGGACTGGTCGCCACCATCCTGGGGTTCATTGCCATGATCCCCATGGGCTTGGGTTTTCTCATTCTGGGCCCGGTGCTGACCGGCGCAGTGTGGGCGGCCTATACCGACGTTTTTCCGGTCGCCGCGCCCACCGAGCAGGTGCCGGTGTCGACTGGCTGACCGCCAGCCCCGGCCCTGAAGCGGGCTTGCGGCGATAGCCATTTATCGGGAGAACGCATCATGCGTCCGCACACTTTCCCCCTTCAACGCTTCCTGCGGCGGGTTGCAATCCCTGCTGCGCTGTTCCTGATCGGTGCACTGCTCGAGGCTGCGCCGCCCGAAGGCAAGGGGCCCCCTGTGCACCCATCCGGGGCAGCGGACAAGCATCGGGGCGGGCCGGAGGGGGGGCGCTGACGGCCCCGGCAAAAAGACAGGCGCGACGGAGTCGGGCCGAAACGACCCTGCACCACACACCGCCATCGATCGCGCCGAGGTGCGCCGGCTGGCCGTCACCCATCATCTGGCCGGCCGTGCACCGCTGCCGCCGGGCATCCGCCGCAATCTCGTCCGCGGCAAGCCCTTGCCGCCCGGCATCGCCCGCCAGGCAGTGCCCGACCTGATCCTCGCCGTCCTGCCCCATTACCCAGGGCATGAATGGATTGTCTGCGGCACCGATCTCGTTCTGATCGCCGTCGCCGGGGCGATCGTGGCCGACATCGTCACCGACGTCTTCGAGTAAGTCCGGCGCGCGGACCGGCTGGGCGCGGCAGCCCCATAAGAACGAGGTCGTCCAGTCTGCTGCAGCGCCTTGTGCGGCGTGCTTTGTCAATACAGACGGTTACACAAACCCTTCCTCAACGAGCCGGCTACCCGTCGAGGTGATCTCGTGTCGCTGACCGGACCCGCCGACCACTCGGCACCAGCTTTCAGTGATCAGCTTGGCGTGCGGGCCATTGCCCTCCAGCCAGTAGCTGAATCCGCCGTACATGCCGGGTATAGGGAACCACGACTTCGGCTCGGCAGCCGTGAGCAGCGGAGCCAACTCGGGCAGGACGACGCCGTGTTCGTCGATCAGGTCGGCGGCGCGGCCGCGGATGACGGCATGGAAGTGCCGCTGGATGGCAAGCAGCGATTCTTCAGTGATTTGCACCCGCGAGCTCTCCTTTCGCCGAACGACTTGGCGAACCCGGTTGTCGCAGGCGATCCGGGTTTGGCATGGCCGTGCTACTCATGCGGGTAAACGATGCAGTAACCGCGCCCGTAGTCCTTGCTTACTGGCTTGCCGTCAGAGCGTTTGCATAACGCAACCTGCGGGAACGGCGAACATAGCTTTTTCACTCCCGTGACGGAGTAAATGGTTCTGGCCGTGCCTTTCTCGACCTCTTGGCGTGCAGCGTCATCGGGTGCGTCGCATAGCAGTTTTTCGAGGAGCTCAGTGTCCTCCTCTACGGGAGGGATGATGACGATGTTTTCGAGTGTGCCCTCGTAGGTTATCTCGCCTGGTGACTCCCCAACGATGAAGTAAACGACGACGTGCTTGCCAGCGATGTGGGCATCTTCGATGCTTCGCCAAGAGACGTTCGAGTAGAACGTGACAGCCCCGCCTTTCTTCGATGCTGGATCAAGGTGCGCCGCGTAGTTCCGGGTAAGGACCGCGATCTTCGACACGTCGTTTCTCCTGCGTCAACGGGAATCAACCCACCCAGACCCTGCTGCATTGATTCGTCCGAATCAGCGACCGTTTCATGAGCAGCATCGGGTCGGTCCGCATTGCCTCTCCCTTGCCTCTGTCAGGAGCCGGGATAGCGATCGAGGAAGGCGCGCACGGCCGGCGCATCCTCATCCTCGAACCGAACCGGGGATCCTGAAAGCAACAGGTCATCGGCGATTTGTTCCAGCACATCCCGCAGTTCCAGCGGTGCGAGCCAGCGCTCCGGGATGGCGGACAGGCCCTGTACGGCGCCCAGCAGATGGCCGGTGAGCAGTCCCGTTGAATCGCTGTCGCCGCTATGGTTGACGGCCAGGACGACGCCTTCTTCGAAGTTCCGCGCGCTGAGCGCGCAATACACGCCGATCGCCAGGGCTTCCTCGGCGACCCAGCCGCCGCCGAGCTGCGCGAGGGCATCCGGACTGGCCGGCTCCCGGTCGGCCAAATGCTGCGCCCGGCGCAGCGCTGCCGAGGTTTCCTCATGGCCCGCGCGGGTTTCGAGCAGGGCGAGCACGGTGTCGATCGCAGCGTCCAGATCCCAGTCCGTCAGCGCGCAGAAAATCAGCGCCGCGTAGGCGCCCGCGCTGAGCTGGCCGGTCACGTGGCCGTGAGTGAGGCCGGCCGTTTCGCAGCCCATCTCGAAGCAGGTGCGCAGCCGGTCGGAGCGCGCGGCATCGGCAGAATCGGCTGCCTGGGCGGCGACGAACATGCCGACCGGCGCCACGCGCATGATGCCGCCGCAGCCCTTGCTGTCGTTGCAGGCCGGCTGGCCGATGTCGCGCATGGCGCGCAGGGCGTTGAGACAGGTATGCCCCGGTGCCCGCCGCGCGTGCAGGTCGATCTGGCGGATCAGCCAGCCGTCGAGAGCGCCCTGCTGCAGCGGATGGGATTCGCCTTGGGTGTAGAGCCAGCGCAGATAGGCGCGCGCCATAACGCCCGGCGGATGACAGATTCCCTTGGAGTCGAGCCGCGTCTGAGCGCGCAGCAGCCCTTCGGCGGTGAAGGCCGCCATCTGGGTATCGTCGGTGATGGCACCGATGCGGCCATAGGCCGGTGCCATGTCGCGGATGCCGCCCGGTCCGTAGGCCCGCAAAATTTCTGCGCGTTTCAGAAACTCGACCGGCGCGCCCAATGCGTCGCCGACGGCGCCGCCGAGCAGACAGCCGTGGAACCGCGCTCGCCGTGTTTCGGGAAGCAGTGAATTGGTGATGTATGAATCGGCGGTCATGGCTTGCTCGTCACGAAATGATGGGGATTCAGAACCGACTCGCCGCTCCAGCGATAGGCCGCCAGGGTGCCGCCTGGCAGGGCCACGCTGTAGTCCACGCAGGCCATCTGAGGCGCCAGGATCGCCGGCGTGCCCCTCATCCAGTAATGACCGAAGAAGAGCGGCTTGCCTTGCGGCAGGGGAACTTGCGCGTGGTGCGGAATGGCCAGCTCGGGAAGCTGACGGCGTTGTGCGTCGGCCAGGAGGGCGGTATCGCGGTAGGTGCGCGCGTTTTCGTCCCACCAGCGAACCCGGACGCTGGTACGTTCGATGCCGTCCTTGTCCTGAAAACGGTGCGAGGGCGGCAGCGGGATCTCGATGCCTTTCAGGAGCGCCTCGACGGCCTTGAAGACACTGGGCGTGGCGCTCGTTTTTTCCGCCCGATCGGCGGGCTCCAGCGTCGCCGGCGCGAGCAAGTCGTCTGTGAGCTGGTGTTCGGCGGTGAGATGGGGCGCAAGCCAATCCATCAAGCGCTGGTGCCAGCAGGCGTGTACGACGCGGATGCCGGGCAGATCGAGCCACAGGGGAAGCGTCTTGAACCAGGCGATGATGTCGCTGTGCAATGGAGAGTCCTCCCCCACTTCCGCGAGGAAACGCTCGTGTTGCCGGAGGTTCTTGTGGCCCCAGTCCGGATCGTGGCGTGAACGGAGGAAGTCGCCGGAGCCATCGGGATGCGGCGTGTGCCAGGCGATGGCATTGAGTTCGTGATTGCCCATCACGGCCAGCGCAGCGCCCGATTCCACCATGGCGCGCACCAGTTCGACGGTGCGCCGCTGCTGCGGTCCGCGATCGATGAAGTCGCCGACGAAAACGGCCGTTCGCTCGCTGTGGCGCCAGGCGCCGTTCGAGGGCGCGTAATCCATTTTTCGCAGCAGCGCTTCCAGCGCTTCGGCGTGGCCGTGGAGATCGCCGATGATGTCGTAGTGCATGAGCTTGCCTCAGTGGACCGTGCGGGGTGATGCCCCGGCGCGCAGTGAGAGACCGTCGAACTGCGCGGCGAGTGGGTCGTCGAGACCGTCCGCGATCTCGCAAAAGCGCCGCAGCGTGTCGGCAAAGACCTCATCATTCGACGGCAACATGGGGAAAACCGAAATGGCGGCGATGACGTCGCGCGTGTGGTAGACGTGCATGTGCCCGATGCTGACATTGATGTCGTTCAGATACGCGTACAGTTCGGGCGTCGGTTGTACCCCAATGACCAAGGGTGCAAAGAGACGGACCGAAACCGGGTTGTCGAGCAGGCGTATGAACACCGATACGTCGCCGAACCGGATGCCGATGTTGCCGTCGATGTCGTAGCCCAGATCCCCGATTCCCGTGACGCGCGACACGGTGGCCAATAGCTGGCTGGCGCGTTGTTCCTGTGTCTGGCGATCCGGCGCCGGCGCGTGTTTGATGCCGAGCGTCGCGAAGACCAGGGCGTTGCCGTCGGTATCGAACGCCATGTATTCGAGAAAGCCGGGGTGCGGCAGGCCAAGCACGTCGATGAGAGTTCGCACGACGAGGGCGGCGATCCGCTGCGGCTCGACAGGGCTGGCAAAGTCGATGAAGAAATTGGGCGAGCCGTCGGGATCCCGTTCCGGTGTGGATGTTTTGGCGGGCCCGGTGGGTGCGCGCCAGCCGTTCTCGAGCAGTTTGCGAATCTGTTCGTCGGTGAGCCGATTTTCAGCCGGGAGGAAGGCGTTGCTGCTCACCTCTGCGCGCATGCCGAAGGCGCCCTGGCCGGCGAACTGGATGAAGCGCGCGGATTGCTTGACCGCGAGGATGAGAAACTGGTCTTCCCGCAGCGCGGCCAGTACGGCCGCCAGCCGGTCTTCGAAAACGGGCCAGTCGCGCGAGATGCGCGGCGCCGGCCCGGGTGGCTCGACGGTGCTCATGCGTTATCGCCTTGTGTGTATTGGGCGCCATGCGTGATCAAGCGCGGCTTGTGGCAGCCGGTCGCTCGGCGCGAGTTCGCCTGCCTGCATTTGCTCTGATCATTTCGGCAGAGCGGCTGCCGACTTGATGTGAGCAGCGCTGCGATGGGGCCGATCGGGTCGGCGGACGGCCTAGGGGTGCTCGACCCGCAACCAGAAGGTGACCGGGCCGTCGTTGGTGAGGCTCACCTGCATGTCGGCGCCGAATACGCCACTTTGCACGCGGGGATGGAGTTGCTCGGCGCGCGCAATCAGTTCGGCATAGAGCAGTTGCGCCTCGTCGGGCGGCATGGCGGGCGAAAAGCCCGGCCGGTTGCCCTTGCGAGTGTCCGCGGCCAGGGTGAACTGCGGCACCAGCAGCAAGCCCCCTGCGACATCGCGCAGGCTGAGGTTCATGCGGCGCTCGGAATCCGGAAACATCCGGTAATCCAGCATGCGCTCCAGCAGACGATGGGCGGTCGCAGGGGTGTCGAAGCGCTCGATGCCGATCAGTGCGACCATGCCGGTGCCGATGCGAGCGACGGGCGCGCCGTCGACCTCCACCCAGGCGCGTCGCACCCGTTGCAGCAGGCCTATCATGATTGCTTCCGATGGCTGAACGAGGCCATCAGGTCATCAATACTCGGTATTAAGAAAATGCTTACACCGAATTTTGGCATTGTCTGACTGTTTATGTCACAGAGGTGGCGGAAGATGGACCCATCCGGAGACGAGTGGTAAGGACGCCACGGGGCCAATGGATCGGCCCGATCAGGGATGAATGGTGGCAGGAAGCCGCCCATCATGGAAGAGTCAAGGACGTACACCGGATCGGCAGTCAGGGAGATTGCCGTAGGCCAGGAGGCCGATGCGGATTGGTGGCCCCCTCCGGTCAGGGACGAGGGGATCGGATGGCAGGATGCCCGGCGGGCGGTCATCGATCGGTTGTTCAGTGCACACGAGAACTTTGCTTTAGCCATGTCTGGCTCACGCAACCCGGGTTGGTTCACGCCGACCCGGGTTTTTTGTTGTGGCGAAAAGCGCTGCCGAACCAACTCGGGCGGGCACTCGGCCGCACCGTAAAGGTCCAATTTTTATCCACATCATCGTCATTTTCGCCGCTCCGCGCAGGAGGCCGCCATGTCGTTCTTCCATCCCTACAAATCGCGCCTGCCCAATGCCATGGAGGCGCTGCCCGGCCGCGAGCAGGCGCTGGCCATTCCCCCGCGTCATGCCGTGCTCGATACGCCGCTCGCGCCGCCCTATCCGCCGGGCATGGCCGTCGCGCGCTTCGGCATGGGCTGCTTCTGGGGCGCCGAGCGCCTGTACTGGACCCGGCCGGGCGTGTATGTGACGGCGGTGGGTTATGCCGGTGGCCTGACGCCCAACCCGACCTACGAGGAAGTCTGCAGCGGACGAACGGGGCACGCCGAAGTGGTGCAGGTCGTCTTTGATCCCGACAGGATCAGCTATGACGATCTGCTGCGGATCTTCTGGGAGGCGCACGATCCCACCCAGGGCATGCGCCAGGGCAACGACATCGGCACGCAATACCGCTCGCTGATCCAGCCGACCGACGAAACCCAGCGCCTTCAGGCGCAGGCGAGCCTCGATGCCTACCAGAAACGACTCGCTGCGGCCGGGTTTGGCCCCGTGACCACCGAAATCGCGCCCGAGGGTCCCTTCTATTTCGCCGAAGCCGAGCATCAGCAATATCTCGCGCATCATCCCAACGGCTACTGCGGCCTGCGCGGTACCGGTGTGAGCTGCGGCTCCGCCTGAAAGCAAGAAGGGAGCTGAACCCCGACGGGGTGTCTTGCCAGGCATCGGTGCGCCGGCACCGAACCGGCCGGCTCGGCCCCGCTCGCCGCTTGCGGTATTCTTGCCCACCATCAAGGGCATGCAGCACACGGCATGCCGGGATCGGGTTCGAATCGCCGAGGCTGGGATGCTGAATTCATTGCGTCTTTCTTCACTGCTCTGGGTTGCCGTCGCCGGGCTCGGTGCGTTCACGCTGGGCGGTGTTGCGCTCCACCGCGGCGAGTCCATCGATGCGCTGTGGCTGATCGTCGCGGCGGTCTGCGTTTACGCCCTCGCCTATCGCTTTTACGCCGCCTGGATCGCGGCGCGGGTCTTGGTGCTCGATCCGAACCGCGCCACGCCGGCGGTGCGGCTCGCCAACGGCCGGGACTTCGTGCCGACACATCGCTGGGTGGTGTTCGGGCACCATTTCGCGGCCATCGCCGGCCCCGGTCCGCTGGTCGGGCCGACCCTCGCGGCGCAGTTCGGCTATTTGCCCGGCACCCTGTGGATTCTGATCGGCGCCGTGCTCGGCGGCTGTGTGCAGGACATGGTGGTCCTGTTCTGCTCGTTGCGGCGCGACGGACGCAGCCTGGGTCAGATGGCGCGCGACGAACTGGGACCGATCGCCGGCAGCGCCGCCCTGATCGGCACCTTCATGATCCTCATCGTGCTGATCTCGGCGCTGGGCCTGACCGTGGTCAACGCCATGAAACACAGCCCCTGGGCGACCGCGACGGTGGCGGCGACCATCCCCATCGCCATGCTGATCGGCCTGTACATGCACCAGCTTCGCCCCGGCCGGGTGCTGGAAGGCAGCCTGATCGGGCTGGCATTGCTGCTGCTGGCGACGGTCGGCGGCGGTTGGATCGACACCCTGCCCGGCGTGCGGACCTGGTTCGACTGGGATGGCGCGTCCCTGGCCTGGATGATCATGGTCTACGGCTTTGCGGCCGCCATCCTGCCGGTTTGGCTGCTGCTCGCGCCGCGCGATTACCTGTCCACCTTCCTCAAGCTCGGCACGGTGTTTCTGCTCGCCATTGCGCTGGTCGTGCTCAACCCGCCGCTCAAGATGCCGGCGGTCACGCCCTTCATCGACGGCAGCGGCCCCATCTTCGCAGGGCCGGTGTTTCCGTTCGTGTTCATCACCATCGCCTGCGGCGCCGTGTCGGGCTTTCACGCGCTGGTCGCCTCCGGCACGACCCCCAAGCTGCTCGACAGCGAAGCGCCCGTGCCGCTGGTGGGCTACGGCAGCATGATCCTGGAATCCTTCGTCGCCATCATGGCGCTGGTGGCCGCCACCATGCTCGATCCCGGCGTCTATTTCGCGATCAACAGCCCTGCGGGCATCATCGGCACCGATCCGGTCCAGGCCGCCGCCACCATCACCGGCTGGGGCTACCCGGTAAGCGCCGCACAGATGGCCGAGCTGGCGCGGGAGATGGGCGAAACCTCGCTGTTCTCCCGTACCGGCGGCGCACCCTCGCTTGCCGTCGGCATGGCCAGCATCTTCAGCAGCGCCTTCGGCGAGGGACTGCTGGCACTGTGGTACCACTTCGCGATCATGTTCGAGGCCGTGTTCATCCTCACGACGCTGGACGCCGGCACGCGGGTGGGTCGCTTTCTGCTGCAGGACCTGTTGGGCACGCTGTGGGCGCCGCTCGGCCGGACCTCCTGGACGCCGTCGGTGCTGTTCAGCTCGGCCCTGGTGGTGGCCGCCTGGGGCTATTTCCTGCGCATGGGCGTGCTCGATCCCAATGGCGGAGTGAACATTCTCTGGCCGCTGTTCGGCATCTCCAACCAGATGCTGGCGGCCATCGCGCTGTCGGTCGCCACCGGCATCCTCGCCAAATCGGGGCGGCTGCGCTACGTGTGGGTGACGGGGCTGCCGCTGGTGTGGCTCATCATCGTCACCACCACGGCGGCCTGCTACAAGGTGCTGAGCGCCGATCCGCGTATCGGCTTTTTCGCCGGCGCGCGCGATCTGGCCGAGCGCCTGGCAAGCGGCACCCTGCCGCCCGAGAAGGCGGCGGTGGCGCCGCAGCTCATCTTCAACCTGCACGTCGACGGCTGGCTGACCGTTCTCTTCGCAACCCTGCTGTGGATCATCGTGCTCGACATGGCCTACACCGTCTGGCGCGTGGCCACCGGAAGGCCGGTGTTGCCGCTGCGCGAGAGCGCCGCCGCGCCGGCGCTCGATCTGGCGCAAGGGGAACGGGCGTGACAGTCGGGATCAAACCCGGTCTCGACCGGCTGCGACAGGCATGGGCGCTGTTCCGCCAGTGGAGCGGGGACGACGCCTATGAGCGCTATCTCGCCCACCACCACGCCGCCCATCCCGGGCAAGCGCCGCTGTCCCGGCGCGCCTTCATCCGCCGGCATCACCACGAGCGCTTCTCCAGCGGCGTCAACCGCTGCTGCTGAAACCCCACGTCCGGCCGCACCACACGGCCGCCGACTTGGCGTGATGGGCGTGGTCAGATCAGCGCGTCGGTGATGCTGCGCCAGTTGCGGTTCTCCACCCACGCAAACCGGCAGCGGCCGCCGCTGCGCCGCGCCCACAGCTCGCCGATGCGCTGCTTCTCGCGGCTGTCGCGGTGATCTGCGATGTGCGCGCCCTTGTACTCCACGGCGAGCAGTGGGCCGTCCGTCATCTGCACCAGAAAATCCGGGTAGAAGCGGTCGGACGCGGTTTGCAGCCAGAAGGACGTTTGTTTGCGCTCCACGTTGCGCACCCACCAGTCCACGCCGGCAAGGTGGTTGGCGATGAACTCGGCGCACTCGAACTCCTCGCCCGTGCTCTTGAGGTTGCCGATCACCGGGAAGAAATGGCGACGCAGCGCGACGAAGCCCGTGTACGGCGTGTCGTAGGCGTAGCGCCCCGGCTCCAGCAGCACGGCGTGCTCGTCGCGCACGGCAAAGGCGGCCTCGTCGCCCAGCAGGTCATCGAACACCCGCTGCTTGGCTTGCACCAGCCCGGCCGCCAGCTTGCGCTCCAGGGCGCCGCGCAGGCGGAACTTGCGGTAGGCCAGTTCATCCAGCGCAAAGCCGCGCGCCTCGATCAGGTGCTTCACCGCCGCCTCGATCCAGTCCACCTTCTGGCCGCGTTCGGCGTAGGGAAAACCGAGGTTGCGGTCCAGCCAGTGCACGAGGTCGGTCTGTTGCCAGCCCTGTTCGCGCGCAAACAACGCGAGCTGGCTGTCGAGCCGGTCGTACACGTCGCATTCGACCCGTTCCAGTTGCGAGACGCTGAGCGAGGCGCGGCGCATGGCCTCCACGTCGTGAGCGAATTCGGCTTCCGTGAGCTTGTCGTCGAACTCGGTGATTTCCCAGTCGGCGTCCAGCAGCGGCGTTTCGTCGAACACCTCGAACAGACCGCACTGCGTGTAGCCCAGCAGCGGGATGCGCGCCGTGGAGCCGCGCTCGGCCGGCGTCGCTTCGCGCGCGGGCGGTGCGACGGCGAGCGCCAGCGCGGTATCCAGCCGCTCCCGCACCGCCTGCGCGGCGGCCGGATCCGCGAAGGTTTCCGCCAGTTGCTGGCTCTGTTTGGGCGCAAGCCCGCCTTTCACCGTCAGCGTGCCACGCTCGGGCGACACTTCCACCCGGTCGCGCAGCGCCTTGGGCAGGCCGGCCAGCGCCGCGGCGTCCGGCAGGGCCACGCCGTCGTCCATCGGCGGCAGCGGGATGACCACATCGGTCAGTGGCGCGAACAGGTCGCCGGTCGCGAAACTCTGCGTGGTGCGGATCAGCTCGCGGGTGTCGAGCCGCTCGAAACCGTTCTGCACCAGCCCGTCGCGGAGTCCCTGCACCGTGGCCGCGAGTTCGGACGACACCACATAGGCATAGCTGCGGTTCAACGCCTCCTGTTGCTTGCGCGTCACGTGCGGCATGCGCAGCACGCGCCCCAGCACCTGCTCCACCGCTGTGCTGGAAGTGGTGTTGCGGAAGCTGAACAGCACATAGGCGAACGGGCAGTCCCAGCCCTCGCGCAGCTTGTCCACGGTGATGATGAACTGCGGGTAATCGGTATCGCCCAGCCTTCGGCCCGCCAGCTCGTCCACCGCGCCGGTGGCGATGGCGATGCGCTCGGGCGCGATGGCGAAGTCGTCGATCAGGTGCCGCTTCACCCGCTCCGGCGTGAAGGTCTCCTTGCCCTCGGCCTTGCGTTCGGCCTGGATCAGCATCACCACCGGCGCGATGGTCTCGCCGGTCGCCTGCCGCTCCGCCTCGGCCGCCTGCTCCAGTTGCCGCAGCCGGCCGATGGCCTCGGTCAGCGACACCCGCCACTCGGGATGGATCGCCAGCTCCAGCGGCAGCTTCAGCATGTCTTCGGCCTGCAGGGTGGCGGCCGACACGCTGCGCAGCACGTTGGAGGGCTGATTGGCGCGGTCCGGCGTCGCGGTCAGTTCCAGCACGCAGGCTGGCTCGAAGCGCGCCAGCGTATCCACCGCCAGCGGCGTGCCCTGGTTGTGCGCCTCGTCCACGATCACGAACGGCCGGCGCCGGCGGATCACCTCCGCCAGCGAGTGCTCGCCCGGCGCGGCGCTGTCGAAGTGCGCCATCAGCGCGCCGTTCTGGCGGTACACGCGCAGCCCGTCGGCACTGTCGCGCTTGAAGCTCTGCATGGTGGCCACGATGATCGTGTTGCCGGTGTCCAGCGTGGCCGGCTGCACGGCGAGCGCCGCGTCGATGTCCAGCACGTGCACCGCGCCGAACAGGTCGCGCATGTCCTGGTGCAGCAGTTCGCCCGGCGTCTTCAGCGCGCGCAGCGTCTGCTCGCGGATCGGCTCCGACGGCACCAGCCACAGCACCAGCGCATGCTCGGTGGCGAGAAACTGCTCGTTCACGCGGCGGATCGCCTGCCCGGCAAGACGCGTCTTGCCGCCGCCGGTCGGCACCCGCAGGCAGACATAGGGTGTCAGCGGCGCGCCCGGCAGCGGGTGGTACGGCAGGGCGTAGCCGAAGTACGCGCGCGTCGATTCGGCGAAGGCTGCCGCCGGGTCCTTCAGTTCGCGGCAGCGGGCGAGATAGGCCGCGAAACCGTCCAGCAACTGCGCCTGGTAGTTTTTCAGTTCGCTCATGCGTCCTCCCCGTAGGGAGAGGCGGGTTCATTGACCTGGGCAGCCGCAGATTCGGGCGGTGGATCGATCAGCCGCACCTCGCCATTTTCCCCGATCACCAGCGGCGTCCCCGTCTGGCGCGCCACCTCCCGCGCGCGCTGCGCGGCCCGTTTCAGCGCCTCGAAGGAAGCCGGAAGGTCCGCATTGCGAGCGCTGTCCAAGGGTTGCGGGCTCATGGTTTTTCGCTCCAGTCCAACAGGCGTGGTTGCGCCCCGGCGTTGTCGTACAACACCCAGGTGTCGACCACGGGTGCGTACAGCCGGTGAAAGTTCTCCCGCCCGGCTGTGAAGCGCCGGCGGATAGTGTCGGGCGGTATGTCGTGGCCGCCCTGCCGCACGCGCTGGGCGACGCGGGCGATCGCCTCGTCGGCGGAATTGAGTTGCAGAAAGATCAGCTCGACCGTGTAGCCGGCCGCCTGCCAGCGCCTGATCCAGCGCAGATAAGCGCGGCCGGACAACGTGGTCTCGAACGCAAAGCTCTCGCGGGCGGCGAAATGCTGCGCCATCGCCTCCAGCATGAGGCGGGCGGCCTGCACGGCGGCGCGTTCCGGGGCGAAGGGCGCCAATCCTGCGGCGATGAGGTCGGCATTGATGAAGATGGGGCAGGCCGCTTCGTTGGGCAGAAACTCGCGCGCAAAGGTGGTTTTCCCCGCGCCGTTGGGGCCGGCGATGACGATGACCTTGGGCGCCGTCAGCACCATGTCTTCACCGCCAGTTCGTAGGGCAGTTGGTGGAAGGTGATGCCGAGCGCGGCGAGCCGCTTTTTGTCGAAGCGGGTGCGCGCGCCGTACACCACGCGCGGGCCGGCAAAGCCCGACGCGGCGTCGTTCAGCAGCGCCAGCGTGCGCTGGTTCAGCACATTGCCGCCGAGGTCGGAGCGGTCCTTCAGGATGCCGTTGTAGAGCAGATACACCGCGCGCCCGGCGTGGATGCCCAGCAGCGGCGAGCGCACCCCGTCTGGCCCGGTTTCGCCCTCGCCGGACGTTGGCGCAGAGCCGGCGCCGGTTTCCAGAAACCACACGAATTCGGCGAGCTGCGCGAAGGTCACATCGGGCCGGATGGCCCCATCGGCGCGGAACAGCGGCTCGGCCGACAGCCGGCAGAACTGAAAGCCGCCGCCGAGGCCCGGCACCGGTTCGCCCTTGGCGTTGCTGTAACCCTGCGCCACGCGGCGCACGCGCTCGGCGGTGACGTTGCCGGCGATGGCATCAATCATCTCCACCAGGATGAAGCGGCGGTGGCCGCCGTCTTCGGCGTTCTGCTTCAGCACCGCGTGGCCGGTGGTGCCGGAGCCGGCGAAGCTGTCGAGGATGAGCGAATCCTTGTCGGTGGCGATTTGCAGGATGCGCTGGATCAGGGATGACGGCTTCGGAGTAACAAACAGGTCAGTTGAAGCCCCAAGCCCCATGATTTGACTGAGTTCTTGCTTCGAATGGCGCGTGCTGCCGACCTCCTGCCACGGCCAAAGAGTTCGCGGCACTACACCGTCTTTTACCTCGCTTAGAAATCTTTTGATGCCAGGACGGTTAGCACCGGATTTCCCCCACCAAATTCTATTGTCGCGATCAAGCTCCCAAAATTTTTCTTCACTTACGCGCCAGTAGCTGCCCGATGGCGGTCCTTCGATGACTTTCCCAGATGGGGTCCTGATCGAGTATCTACCCTGGGCGTAGAAGTTTCGCGCAGCAAGATCGCTGAGCAGCCACACCCCACGAGGATCGTCATCCGGGTTCTTGTACCGAGCAATCATTTCCTCGCTACGAGCAAGCGGATTTGGTCGCCACGCATCCTTATTGAAGGCGTAAATAACCACGTATTCGTGATCCTCGCTGAGATGACGAGCGCTATTTTTCGGGCTGTCCATCATGTTCCAAATAGAACTCGCCACGAAGTTATTTGCCCCGAAAATCTCATCCATCAACAGCCGCAGCGTCGCCACCTCGTTGTCGTCGATCGAGACGAAGATCGCGCCGTCCTCGCGCAGAAACTGCTTCAGCAGCACCAGCCGCGGATACATCATGCAGAGCCAGCGGTCGTGGCGGTCGAGCGTCTCGCCCTCGCGGCCGACCACCTCGCCGAGCCAGCGGCGAATCTCCGGGCTGTTGACGTTGTCGTTGTAGACCCAGCCCTCGTTGCCGGTGTTGTAGGGCGGGTCGATGTAGATGCACTTCACCTGTCCGGCGTAGCGCGGCAGCAGCGCCTTGAGCGCGTGCAGGTTGTCGCCCTGGACGATCAGGTTGCCCGGCACATCCGTGCCGCCGTCGGCGCACGACAGCTCCGCCACCGGCTCCAGCAGGCGGAACGGCACATCCTTGTGGTGCCGCACGACGGCGTCCTTGCCGATCCAGTTGAGCACGGGCATGAAAAAATCCTGTGTCCGGGTTGGGAGAGTCGCATCGCGCCGGGCATCCCCCAGGGGACGTCGCGGCGCGGCCGACGCATGATTTTGCCAGCGCGAAATGCTTTTCGCCTCAGTGAAAAGCCGCCTCGATCCGTCGGCGTGCGTTCAGCGCCGCCGCGACAGCCGGATCAGGCGGTCGACGTGGCGTTTGCTGCCCCAGGCGCCGATGGCGATGCAGACGAGTCCCGCGAGGCGG